>JARRMH010000114.1:0-7799 GCA_037386205.1 Woeseiaceae bacterium
CGATCCCCGTCTACACCGACGGCGGCGGGGCCTTCACCTATGACTTCGACGGCGTGACGCCCTTCATCACGATCGAGCGCGCCAACGAGATCACCCAGTTCGCCTTCGACCAGTGGAACGCGGTGGAAACCTCCACCTTCGAAGCCCAGGTCGTCGGCACCATCGAGAGCGTGACCGGCATCGCGGACGTCACCGGCGCGAATGCCCACGAGATCTACGGCGTCGAAAACGGCTACGGATTCTTCGTCAACTACGACACCGACGGCTCCATCGTCGAGGACTTTTTCGGCGCCTCGAAAGAGACCTTGCTGGGCGTCGCCTTTCCCGAGTGGTATGACGAGATCAACGGTGAGATCACCGAAGCCACGGCCGTCATCAACGGCTGGAATGTCTACGCCACCGATACCGACGGCAGCCGCGTCGCGGGCGTGTTCACGCACGAGTTCGGTCACGCCATCAACCTTTCCCACTCGGAAGTGAACGGCGACATTTTCAGCAATTCGCTGTATCGCCACGCGGGACCCCGCCGCTGCGAGACGCCGGATCCGGACGCCTACGAGCAGATCGAGACCATGTTCCCGTTCGTCTCTCACGGCACCGACCTCGGCAAGGCCATGAGCACGGTGAACCTGACGGACGACAAGGTCGCCATCTCGAACATCTACCCGACGCCGGAATACGCCGCATCGTTCGGCTCCATCACCGGTGTGGTGACCATCAAGGACGGCAAGACGCCCTACAGCGGCATCAACGTCATCGCGCGTAACGTCAACGACTGGTTTTACGACGCCGTCTCCGCCCAGTCCGGCGATCAGACCCAGGGCAAGGTGGGCCCGGACGGCCGCTTCACCATCAACGGCCTGACGCCGGGTGAGGAATACGTCATCTACATCAACGGCATCTCCGGCGGTGGTTACCCGACCACGCCCACGCGTCTTCTCTCCGAGGGCGAGTACTGGAACGAGGCGGAGAGCAACGATCCGGCGACGGACGCCAGCTGCGACGCCACCCCCATCGTGGCCGAGGCCGGCGTGACCAAGACCGCCGACATCGTGTTCAACGGCTACCTCGATGGCGTGCAGTACACGCCCATCGTGGCCGCCTACCTGACCGACATGGCCAAGAACGGCAAGTCCTCGGCCGGCATCCTGGGCTCCACCGCGTTCAAGTGGGACGAGAACAAGAACATCACCGTGCTGAACCCGGACGTCATCAAGGGCAGCTTCGTGCGGATGAACCGCAATGGCCAGGTCATGACCGTCCAGGCCGACTTCGACGGCGACGGCCTGCAGCAGGCCGCCCTGTTCGACTGGCAGGGCAGCAAGAACGGCCGCCTGGTGAACCTGGGCGACCTGAATGGCGGGACCTGCGGTCCCGATGGTCCGGCTGGACGGAATTCGAGCATGGCGATCGACGTCGACGCTGCCGGTCACACGGTGGTCGGCTTCGCCTACATCGACGTGGACGGCGACGGCGCCTGCAACTCCCAGTTCAAGGGCGAAATCCGCCCGTTCATCTGGACCCAGGGCAAGCACGGCGGCATGCGCATGCTTTCCGATGAAGGCGCGCCCGCCTTCAACAAATACCTGCGCGCTGACGTCATTTCCGGCAACGGCGAGGTGATCCTCGGCCAGAACGGTGGCTCCGCCGCCGTCGCCTGGGTCAACGAGGGCCCCCTGGTGGACCTCTACGGGGGTCCGCACAAGGTCCGCGAAGCCCTGGCCGTCAGTTACGACGGCACGCGCGTCGCCCTGAGCACGTACAAGGAAGGCCCCCTGCTGTGGAACCCGTTCGAAGACGAGTACACGGACATCGGCAGCCTCGAGTGGTGCACGGACCTGCCCTTCGTGGATTTCCGCTTCGGCAACCTGTGCCAGCCGAACCGCTTCTGCCCGGAAGGCTGCACCGATGACTTCATCGCGAACGACCTTCGCGTGGGGCCCGTCTCCGTGCTGCCCCTCGACATGAACGACGAGGGCACCGTGATCGTGGGCCGCGCCGGCAACTTCTTCTCCGGCGTCGTCGGTGCCATGTACGTGGAAGGAATGGGCTGGATGACCCTGAAGGACTTCTTCTACCGCCAGGGCGTCGCGGAAGCCTTCGACTTCCCGATGGACAACCCGATCTCCATCAGCGCAGCCGGCGACAAGTTGGTCGGCGGTCTCACCGGCGCCGCCTTCTCCTGGCACGCCGACCTGACCCAGGTGTACGTGTGCAGGAACGGCCGCGATATCGCCACGTCCTTCCCGCAAGGTGCGGTTCAGCACGTGCAGAAGGGCGCCGAGCTCGGCCGCTGCGCCTTCATCGACTGAGCCAGCCTCGGTTCCGGCTTGCGAGCCGATCCGAGTAGACGCGGAGGCGGGGAAACCCGCCTCCCGTCATTTTGGGATGTCGAAAATCGGAGTGCGACAGCATGAACGTCCTGAAGCTGTATCGATCGTTTGCAATCTGAGGGAATGATCGCCGATTGAGTTGCCGTCAGACCGATGCCGACCCGAGGCGGAACTCAGCCCGGGTTTTCCTGGCCACGCTTGAACTGCTCTGGCCGCTCGAGCAATGAACGTGAATGACGGTTTGGAATATTCCGTTGCAAGCGAATGTAGCGGTCGTTTTACCCATGCGCCCCCAGCGCATCCTTATCGGGCGCACTGACCGTTTCCGCTTCATGTGTAACCGATGCGCGCTGTCCCTCGTTTAGTTTCTATGCACACCGCATCGACACACCGGGAGTTCCCGTCATGACGTCCATTTTGCCCAAAGTTGCTGCAACGCTGGTCCTGGCTTGTCCGTTGATACTTCCAATAACGACGAGCGGAGCTGAGAATTCGTCCTCCCAAGAACCCGTCTCATACTCTGTCGAGGCCGTACGCGAAGACTTCGCTTATCTCTACGAGACCCTGCAGATCAGCAGTTACGATCTCTTCCGCAACACGTCCAAAACGGATTACGACAGCGCTTTTGAGCAGGCTATGGACTCGATAACCGGTCCGATGACGTACCTTGAGATCAATCGCCTGTTCGAGCCGTTCGTGGTTCTCGCGGGGTTTGTCCATTGCACGGTGGATTTTCCGTACGAGGCGTATCGGCAGTTTTATCAGAACGGCGGGCGCGGGATTCCCTTCAAAATCGGCTTTTTCGGGGAGAAGGTTTTGGTAACGGCAAATTGGTCTGACAACAAGCAGATTGAAGCCGGCGACGAACTCCTGGCAATCAATGGAATAGACATTCACCAACTGCTCGAAAAGATCTATGCCTATAAGCAGGGTGAGAGTGACTATGTCAAACAGACCCTGTTGGAAAACGGATCACTCAGGGAGAACTGGTGGTATGTTTTCGGTGATTTTCCTTCGGGTACCGTGCGCATCGAGAAACCGGGCGGGGAGCGAATCGATACCGAGGTTGAAGGATTGACCCGCGAGCAATACCAGGAGCGAACACAGGCGGTGCAGTCGCCATCGTTCATGAAAAGCGGAAGAGCTTTTGAATTTATTGGCGATGTTGCTTACTTGCGCCCGGGTATTTTTCTCAATACCGAGTCACGGGACCTTTCCTCCCAGGATGCGTTCAACAATGAAGCGTTCCTGGCCTTCATCGATTCTGCGTTTATCGAGATTGCGAGGAAAAAAGCACAGCATCTCATACTTGATCTGCGCGGAAATTACGGCGGCGACAACTCCTTCAGCGATCCGATGATCGCCTATTTTGCGGATAAGCCGTTCCGGATCGCGTCAAAATTCAGTGTCCGGACCAGCCAGGTTACCAAGTCCTTCTGGAAAGACGTGGCTAATCCCGAACTCGCGGACATGAAACGCAAGATCATGACCCTCGACGACGGAACCCGATTCGATGTCGAACTCAATACGACACAGCCAAGAACCGATGAACGTGCGTTCAAAGGAGAGGTCATCGCCCTGATCGACCGTTTCAGTTTTTCCAATACCACGTCGGTTGCCGCCATCGTGCAGGACTATGAATTCGGAACCCTCGTGGGAGAGGAGACCGCCGACACGCCTTCTTCCTGCGGAGCCGTCCATACGTTCACCTTGCCCAACACCGAGATGGGCGTCATGTTTCCAAAGGCTTGCATGATCCGCCCCAGCGGTGATCCGAGCTTGCGGGGCGTCATCCCGGACCACAAGGTCAGCGATGATCCCTTTACCCAGGACGATGAAATTCTTGATGCCGCGCTTCAGTTGATCCGAACGGGTTGAACACACCCCAATAAAGCAAACGGTCCGGCGAGCCCTCGCGGGGTTGGGTCAACCTCGCGGGGTCGGACCAACTTAACACCCAGACTCGGTTGCAATCCCACGCGCCACACGGCTGATTTCCTTCGTTGGAACCCTTGTTTGCGCCGCAAATGGGGGTCAAGAGAATCCACCATGCCGCGAGCCAGGCGCCAGGACGCGCCCGGATACGTTTGGCGCCTGACCCTTCGTTGCCACGGGCCCGGGTCGACGAGGGACCGGCGCGCGGCGAATGGGTACGACGCGCTGAATGGAGCGGCTCCGTCGCCGTCGAAAGCGCTTGCGGGGGTCGGACTCGTCGAACGTCTTCGAAAGCGGATCGGTACCGGGTGCCGTTCTGCTGCTATTCTCTCCCGGTCGCACTGAATAAGCGGTCAGGAGTCAATTCATGAATTGGGATGCCATCGGAGCGATCGCAGAGGCCATCGGCGCACTCGCGGTTGTCGTTTCTATCGTGTACCTCGCGGTGCAAATCCAAAGCGGCGCCAGGGCGCTGCGCACAACATTACGCGACTCTGCATTTCACGACATGCAAGAGTGGAACTATGTCCTCAGTTCGGATGAAGAGCTTCCGTGGATATTCAAGCGCGGCCTGAGCAACCCAAAAGACCTGAATGACAAGGAACTGGCTCGATTCCACCACATGCTGTACAGCTTTTACAAAGTGTTCGAAAACATCTATCTGCATTTTCTGGACGGATCGATCGCAAAGGAAGCCTGGGAAAACAACAATGAAATCCTGTTCCTCTATTACGCGGAAAAGGGGGCACACGAATACTGGCGGAATCGACGGGAAATCTTCGATCCGAGATTCAGAGCGTTGGTGGAGTCATCGCAAGGGTCTTCAATGACGCCGAGTGACAGGCTCTTTGAAGCGCTTGAATGACTGCTCCCGGCCGAGGCGGAAACTCTGCGCCCTTGCGGCTCGCGTCCGTCGGCGCCCCATCGCGCACGACCTGACCACGGCCGGAATTCTTCAAGGCTTTCGATTATTCTTTATCGATAAGGGTTGTGAAGCGCCTTCCCGGTTCCGGGGGCTTCGATCGGCCTGCGTTCACAGCTCGGGAGCGTATCCATGAAATTGCGCTACAAGATTGCGGGCGGCATGAGTGCCGTTCTGATCCTCCTGATCGTCGCTTTTGGCGGCTATATCAGCCACGACAGCCCCTGCATCCCGGCGGAGAAGCCGCAACCGGGCAGTGAAACAATGATGGCCATTCGCCACGGCTGTTTTGGCGGTCCCGAAGTACTGGAACTGGCCAAACTGTCGAAACCCGTTCCGGACACGCATGAGATACGCGTCAGGATCGAGGCGGCGGCCGTCAATCCACTGGACTGGCACTACATGCGCGGCTCGCCGTACATCATGCGATTAATGGGGGCAGGCGTCGGAACACCGGCCGACATGCGACTGGGCGTGGACTACGCCGGGGTGGTCGAATCGGTCGGCAGCGCGGTAACGCGATTCCGGCCGGGCGATCGCGTGTTCGGCAGCAGCTCGGGGGCGTTCGCCGAGTATCTGGTCACCCGCGAGGATGGCGCCGTCGTCCCGGTACCGGAAAACCTGTCCTCGGAACAGGCGGCCGCCGTTCCGGTCGCTGGCCTGACCGCCCTGCAGGCGTTGCGTGATGCCGGCGACCTGCAACCGGGCCAGAAAGTCCTGGTCAACGGCGCATCGGGTGGCGTGGGCACGTTCGCGGTACAGATCGCCAAGGCCATGGGCGCCGAGGTGCACGGCGTCTGCAGCACACGAAACGTCGAGCGTGTCTATGCGCTGGGCGCCGACCGCGTGATCGATTACACGAAGGAAAGCTACATCGACAGCGGCGAAACGTACGACCTGATCATCGACAACGTCGGCAATCATTCCCTGCTGGCCAACCGGAAGGTCATGAGCGATTCGTCCACCCTGGTGATCGTCGGCGGTCCGGGCGGCGACTGGGTGGGGCCACTGATCCGCCCGCTGGCGGCAACCGCCCTGCAACCGTTCGTCGCGCAAAACTTCGCTGTTTTTCTGGCGCGCATGAAACGGGACGACCTGCTGGTCCTGGCCGACATGATGGCGTCCGGAAAAATCACGCCCGTCATCGACCGCCAGTACGCCCTGGCCGAGGTGCCCGAGGCCATCCGTTACTCGGAAACCGGGCGCGCCAGGGGCAAAATCATCATTCGAATGGATCGACCAGGCGGAACGACCACGCCCTGAAGTCGAGACGTCGCAGTCGCGGCCCGATGCCTGTTTGCAAGGCATGACGGACGGTATCGCCGGGTCGGTCAATCAATTCTGGCGCCACAATTTCTGGCCCCTGAGCGTAATCAGCTTGCTGATATAGTCCTCACGGTTCGTGTAGCCGCCCGCCAGATGACGGAACCCGGAGAAGGAGGTTCTGGCATGCAGGGTCCGCCAGTTGTCGAACCAGACCGCACGACCCGGGCGCAATTGAAAGCGCACCTGGTTTTCCGGATCGTTGACGAGTTCGTGGAACCGCCCGTAAGCCCGATAGAAAAGCGCTTGCTTCTCTGCACTGCATCGGCGGCATGGAAGCCGTCGGCAAACTGGTTGTAAGCGCCTTCGCCGTCAAAAGCCAGGCAGTGCAGCAATTGCATGCCCGGGGGGTCGATGCAATAGGTGCTGTCCGTATGCAGTCCAATGCCGACACTCGTATAGGCGCTGTCGCTGTGCTTTTGATTGTTGGAAAAGTCCCACAGCCCTCCGAAGATACTCTGGCGGATGTAACCCACGCGCTCCAGGAGGGTGCGCGTGGCTTCCAGATTCGAGTCCATGCCCGAAAAAGTCACCAGGCCATAGCTGAGAAAGGCTTCCAGCATGGCCTGCAATGCGTCGTCGTCCTCGACCACTTCGGTGAACTGAAAATCAGGAATAGTGTCTTGTAACGCGTTGTTCCACAATGAATAAACCGGCTCCAACTTAACCGGCACACCGAATTGATGCAGAAACTCGGAGGTATACTCGCTCAGGAAATTTTCATTTCTCCAGTCGATCTGAAGGCTGCGATTGTCATCGATTAACCGCACATCCGAGACGGGGGGAACGGACGGCAAAGCGAAGGTCTCGACCGTACGCTGCAGGGTTTCCGGGTTCAGACTTTCCGGGTGCTGGCAATGGTCGCGCAGCCAGAAGAAGGAAAAATCCGCCTGGTCCCCATTTTCCCATTCGATGAAAAGCCTTTCCTGTTCCTGTCTGATTGCTTGGATGCGCATGCACAGTTCTCCCTTTGAATCCACGCTGGTTTGGCATGAGCTTTTTACCGTTCGTTGCGGCCCAGGGTTCGAAGCCTGACGCAAACCAGAAATTGAGTGAGGAAAGCGCCCATCCAGGCGCTTTTTACGGACATCCAAAAAGTCTAAAGCAGTTCCGGTTCGTTTGCTGCCCCCGTAAACGTTTTGCGGGGAGACGTTTGGATCATTGTAACGGCCGCGCCGGGCGAAAAAAGTGTTGGAATTCGCAGGAAATGTTTGCCTTGCACAAACATGTGCCGCACAAACATGTGCCACGCAAACAATTCAATCCCGATCCGGCTGGGGCAGCCA
>JARRMH010000115.1:0-6773 GCA_037386205.1 Woeseiaceae bacterium
CCCGAGCTCGTGATAGGTGCCGTCGAGCGCCACGGTGATCGGCCGCTCGTAGTAGAACTCGCGCTCGATGATGTTGACAAACATACGCCGGCGTCGACGAACCTGAAACGCGTACTCGAGCTTGCGCATCGCGCCAAGGGGCTGAGCCGGCAGATCCTGACCTTCGGCCGGCGCGAGGAGAGCACCGAATTTCGGCCCGTTGACCTCAAGGCTGTCGTGCACGAGGCGGTTACGATGATCCGCGCCCTGTTGCCGGCAACAATCGATATCCGAACCGAAAACGGCGTGGATATCGGCCCGGTGAACTGTGATCCCTCGCAGATCAAGCAACTCGTCGTCAACCTGTGCAACAACGCCTACCAGGCGTTGCAGGGCCCCGAAGACTACATCACGGTATCGCTGAACGAGGTAATCGTTTCCGAGGATTCCGCGACACTGGGCAAGAGTCTGCGGCCGGGTGAGTATGTCGTACTCACCGTTGCCGACACCGGACAGGGTATGGACGAAGAGACGATCCGGCGGGTTTTCGAGCCGTTCTTCACGACGCGCAACGTCGGCGACGGCACAGGCCTCGGGCTGTCCGTCGTGCATGGGATCGTCATGCGACACCAGGGCGAGATTCTGATCGAGAGCAAGGCCGGCAAGGGAACGCGCATCCGCGTGTACCTGCCGGTGGCCGAGGACGAAACGCAATAATCCACCAAATGGGGAAACGGTTATGGCCCGCATATTAGTTATCGACGACGAACAGTACATTCGCACCGCCTTGCGTGAAGTGCTCGAGCGTGAGGGCTTCGAGGTCCGCGCCGCAGGCGACGGCAAGAAAGGGCTCGAGTTGCTCGAGACCGAAGGCGCCGATCTCGTAATCACGGACGTCATCATGCCCGGCATGGACGGCGTGGCGACGCTCGAACAGATTAAACAGAACCATCCCGATATCCCCGTCATCGTGATCTCGGGTGGCGGCAATATTGCACCGCTGGAGTATGAACCCGGTGCAATTTCGACGTCGGCCTATCTCGCTTCTGCTGCGAAAGCCGGTGCGTCCTGCACGCTGACCAAGCCGTTCAATCGCCAGGAACTGGTGAGCGCGGTCAGCGACCTGCTAAGCGCGTGATCGTGTGGCAACCCTCAAGCCGGTGGTGATGACAGATGAATAAAGACGAATACAGAATCCTGATAGTCGACGACCATACGATAATGCGTGACGGCCTGCAGTCGCTGATCGAATCCGAGCCCGGTTTCAAGGTCGTGGGAACTGCGGCAGACGGCAAGGCCGGCGTCCGCCGCGTTGGGGAGCTCAAGCCGGACATCGTAATGATGGACCTGACCATGCCGGGCACGAGCGGCATCGACGCTATTGCCAACATCAAGCGCCAGTACCGTAACGTGCGGCTCGTGGCCCTGACGTTCCACAAGGAAGACCAGTATATTCACGCGACCCTCGAAGCCGGGGCCGACGCCTATGTGCTGAAAGACGATAGCCGGGAAGAGTTGTTCACGGCGCTGCGCAGCGTGCTGAGCGGCAAGAGCTACCTGAGCCCGAGCATCTGTGACCGCGTGGTGGCCGGCTACCTTGCCGGCGGTGACCCGAACAACAAGCAACCCGCCTGGGAACTGCTGACCAAGCGTGAGCGCGAGGTCATCAAACTCATCGCAGAAGGTTACAAGACGCGGGAGATTGCCGAGTACCTGTCGCTGAGCCCGAAGACCGTCGAGAAACACCGCACGAACCTGATGAAAAAACTCGATCTTCACAGCGTTTCCGAAGTGACGCTGTACGCAATCCAGAACGGCCTGGTATCACAATAGATTCAGCGACGATTCCGGCCAGGATGCGATAATCCTCGTCCCCTGGCCCGGTGCCGACCGGATGTCGAAATGGCCACCCGTGACTTCGACCCGCTCACGCATGCTATCGAGTCCGAGTCCCTTGCCGACCCCGGTTGCCGGCTTCGAGGTATCGAAACCGTCCCCGTCATCAGTGATGTCGAGAGCGACCGTGCCATCATCAGCCGCCAGCCGCACCTTGATATGCGACGCTGCCGCATGTTTGCTGGCGTTATTGAGCGCTTCCTGCACAACCCGGTAAATGGCGACATGCACAGTGTCGGGAAGGGCGGTTTCCTGCACGCACGTCAGGCACTGGACGTCGATGGCGGCGATGCCGTCGTGAAACTCTTTGCACAGCAGGTCGATAGCCGTACATATACCGAATTGATTGACGACCGCGGGTGACAGGTCACGCGAGATCTTGCGCAACTCGGCAAGCATTTCGTGCATTTGTTCGACAAGCTGTTCCAGACCCGCAAGATCGAGGTCCGGGTGCAGCCGCTTCAGGGACACGATTTGTGTTTCCATGCCGAACTTGAGGACACCGAGCGACTGGGCGACGCCATCGTGCAGGTCGGAGGCGATGCGATGTCGCTCGCGCTCCTGGGCCGCGATGATCTGCGCACCCGCTGAAGCCGGTGGCGACGCAGCGGCCTCGTTGGCTGCCGCGCCGGTATCGGTCGTTTTCCGGTCCGGGCGGCCCAAGGCGCTTTCGAGTTCACCGATACGGCGCCGCAGCTGTTCGTTGTTCGAGAGGACAGACTGGTACTCGCGCCGGATTTCGGTCAGGTCCGTGACGGTCATCAAGGCGAACCTGCGGCGCCGCTCGACTTCGACCTCGGTGGAGGTCAGCGGACGGAACAGACTCAGTCGCAGGTAGCCGTCCCAGACCGGATCCTCGATTTCCCATTCGACGCTCGCGCGCTCTCCCTCCAGCGTCCTCCAGGCCTTGCGGAGCAGAGAATTGAAACGACACTCGCCGTCGCAGTCCGGGTGCAGCAGCTTGTGCAATGTGCCGCGCGATTCGTCCTTGATACCCGGGAAACCGGTGCCGGCAAGGTCCCTGTTGACGAACAGGACCTGTGACTCACGGTCGAGGGCCAAAGCAATCTGCGACGGTCGTCGCATCTTGGCCACGGCCGCCTCAGGGGCAGGTTTGAGCTGGACTGATTCCAAATGGTTGCTCCGCAACGCAGGCAATCGATCGGAATCCTATCACTTGTGGCGCGCAAGAACAGTGATCCCGACACGGTTATCGGCAGAGTGTCGGAAATTCTGACAGTTTGCGTCGGAGTCAGTCGTAGGCGCGTTGGCCGAACTCGACGAGGGCGTCACGGGCGGGGCCTTGCTGGTCCCAGAGTTCGTAATGCATAGGGCGCGCGGTGCCGACACGCAGTTCAATGCGTTGCGCGACGGCCAGCAACCGAAGCTGATCCAGCGTGACGTGGTAATAAGCATCGGCGGCGCTGGCAACCGGCTTCACATAAACAGGTTCCGTCACCCCGATCGAATCCAGCGTCCAGCCCGCAAGCTCAAGTGGAAAAGGCTCGCCGTCGACGAACAGAATGACGTCGTCGAAGCCGGCACGATCGTCCGACAGGCGCCCGTCGTCCCGTATCGTGCTCCAGATGCCGAGCCACAGGTAATGGGAGCGAACCCCCATCCGGTTGACCTCGATCGGACCAGCGTAGATGTAGTCGCGCGCGTGCGCCGCGTAGCCCGAGTTGTCGTGGAAGAAAATCATCGGTGCCGTCGAGCGAAGCACCGTTACCCCGCTGCCGGAATCGAGGGACTCCTGGATCACTGGTGTCGATCCCGCACATGCAGTGATAGTGGCGGCGAAAATCAGATAGCCGAAAAGATCACGCACGGAACGCATCGTCGCTTCCATCAGTAGAAAAACTGGTATCCAATATAAATGAAATTGGATTCGCGATCCTGATTGGTCAGTGCCATGTCACGTCGGGAAAAGCGCTTGCCGGCCTCGAGGTCCACGCGCCAGTGCCGTCCGGGTCGGAACTGGATTCGAAGTGCCGGCGTGTAAATCCACTGCGTGCTCTGGTCGGATCGGATCTCGCGATAATCGACCCTGAGTCGCGGGTTGATCCGCCATGCTCGCCCGATGGGAAAGCGCGAGTCGAGGTTGATCGAATAAACGTCGGTCGAATCGGAAACCGAGTAGCGCAGCCCGATGATGCCGACGTCGCCCTCGGTAAACAGGCTGCTGGCGATGAGATCGGCGGAGTAATAGCTGTACTCGCTATCGTTGGTCGCCGCGACTCCCGCGGACTCGGGCGATGCCTCGATGCTCGACAGGCTGGCGTTGAGGTTGAACTGCAGTTTCGGACTCAACGGTTTCGATATCCCGGACGAAACGGTGGCGACCCGTGGGGACCTGTCCAGCGCGAACTGGCGCAGTTCGTCTTCGGTAAACAATACCATCAGGTCTTCGAAACTCTCGACCTGCTGCCCGACCAGTGCATTGCCGAGACTCAGGAACGGGCTGCGGCGCACGTCGAGTAACCCCGTGACCGTGAAATTTCCCGGGAGCCGCAGGCTGCCTTGCAGGAACGCGCTGCCGAGCTCGCCGAATTCGTTGTCGTAACTGAGGATGCCCCACAAGGAACTTGCCTCGCCGAAATAGCGCAGCTCGGCGCCGATCGCGCGACGATCGGTCAGTCCTTCGATGTCCTGTTGCAGGAGAAAGGTGCCGATTTCGAGGGCATTGCCGAACGGCAACCATGTGCCGCTCAGGCCATAGAAAAAGCGGGAGTCTTCGTAATTGGTCGAAGTCGAATAGACCGGCTCACCGGCAACCGCATCGAAGCGCACGCGCTCGTTGAGCGTGTACGTCACATTCAAACCGTCGAAACGTCCGAGAACGCCGCCCGTATTGCGCGTTTGCCGTCCGAGCCGCCCGCGCAACCGGGTCTGCGCATCGGTCACGTCGAGGTAGGCGTAAGACAGGCGAAAGTCGTTGCCGGCAGTGCTCCGGTCTTCCTCGTTCAGCAAATCGCTGCGATAGCCTGCCGTGATCCGTGTTGCGATATCGAAGCGCTCGCCGCGGCGACGCGCATCGAGGCTGACGTCGGTGTAGATCGATGACTGGTTGACGATTTCGTCCTGGTCGTTGATCTGGTTGACATCGCGTCGGTAGTACTGCGATGCGAACGTCCTGAACGACCAGGGACTCGGTTCGCGCGTACTGGGAGCGCTGCCTGATGCGCCGCCCGACCCCGCCACGACGGTGGAGTTTTGTCGCGTTGCCACCAGTGCCGACAGCCGTTGCTGAACGCGGTCTGCACCTTCTTCGTCGGGGTAGACTTCGAGATAGCGTTCGTACTCGGCCTTGGCATGCGCGATCTGCCCGTTACGTTCGCGCGCCAGCGCCAGGTATTCCTGGGCTTGCGGCTGATAGGCGTTGGGCGGCTGTTGCAGAACTTTCGTGTAGATCTGGATAGCCTGCGACAACTCTCCGGCCATCATGGCGCGGCGCGCCTCGTTCATCAGCTCTGCGATTTTGTCGTCGTTTTCCACGGGCTCGGCAGCTCCATCAGCCGTTGCCGGCAAAGACTCCGCAACCGGCTCAAATTCGCTGACGGTGACCTCGTCTCCGGCGCGCCCGATCCATGCCTCGGGATACAGCTCGCGAAATCCACGCAGCGCGCGGGCCGCATCCTCGGATGACGCAAAGTAGCCAACCTGCGCGCGGTACCATTTCCTGCCTTCAATCTCGGCTTCCGTAACAAACAATGACGTGCCTTCCGGCAGTGCGACGGTCGGCAGGTCGGCCGTCGCAGGTTGCCTGTCTGACGACAGCAGGTTGACCACGAATTGCGGGGCTGCAACGCTGCGATCCACTTCGGTGCTGACACCCGGGCGCTCCACCGTTTTCGGGGACTGGTTCAGGACCGTGTCGATGGCCGGGCCGAAAATCCGGATGTTGATGGAGTCGGACGCATCGACGGGTTGCACGTCGAAGCGGACTTCCTCGGTGAACGTCAGGATGACGAATTCGTTGCCTGGCGATTCGCCGCTGTACTCGATGCTGTCGAGCCAGGCGTCGGCCGCACCGGGTGGGCGCATCTGCTCCCTCGCCAGCGCGACGGTTGGCGGCGCGCCGGCACAGATCGTCGTCGGTTCGAGACGGATACGCAGGTCGTCGCTCATTGCCGTCGGCTCGTGGTCGACATAGTGCACCTTGCAGCGAAACTCGAGCGTGACGTCTGCGTAGACGGCGCCCTTGTGAACCTGGCCGGACGAGATGAATCGCGGCGCCGCTGCCGACGGCAACGCCACAAAGACCAGCGCAATTCCAAGCGCGACACCGGCAATGTGTCGACCGCAGCGTCTAGAATTCGCCATCGGAGATCCTGTGCTCGGGTCCCGGCCTGGGCTCTTTGATTGTCGTCAACGTGGAGTCGGTGTAGATGTGGCAAGCACCGCTGCAATTGCGAAGCTCACCGACGGTATACCTCGTATCCGGATTCTCATACTTCTTATGCGGGTCGGAGCGGAAATCATGTGTATGGCAGCCGGCGCAGTCGGGCTGGAATGCGGGGCTCGGCCAGTTGACGATTTCCGAGTTGGACTGATGGCACTCCGTACACAGGAGATTGCCGCGATGGTCCAGCGGTTCGTAAGGCAGTCCCGTGTGCATGTAGATGTGCGGGATCCAGGCAACCGTCTCGTGGCATTCGTTGCACTCACGACTGGTTTCAAAGTGGCCGTTGTTCTTGCCAGTGGCAATGACACCATCATGGCAGCTCGAACAGGAGCCCAGCACCTGGGTGTGGTCTACCGTCGTAACCGGACTCCAGACCGTCGTGCTGTGACAGTCTTCGCAAACGTCGGTCGTCAGAGGATGGTCCGGGGTCTTGCCGGTCGCATCGGTGCCGTTGTGGCAGCTGATGCAGTTATTTGTGATGTTGCCGTGATCG
>JARRMH010000116.1:0-6746 GCA_037386205.1 Woeseiaceae bacterium
CGTTGTCGCTCGACCTTGCCGTCGGTGAGTACGACAACTTCACGGGACCGACGCAGGACTACACCGAATACGCCCTGACCTTCGAACACAACGGCTTCTACGGGACGAACGGCGGTTTCTCGCAGGACGCAGACGGCGACTACCTCGAACTGGGTTACGGCACGACGGTTTCCGAGATCGATCTCGGCATCGCGCTGATCCTCGCGAACGACGACCTGATCGGCGACGAAGACGAGTCCCTCGTGTTCACGATCGGCAAGACCTTCGATCTCTAAACCCAGACCGGGCGGCTGCGGCCGCCCATTCTTCTCAAACAAGGGGAATAAGCAATGAAAATGATCACGGCGATTATCAAGCCGTTCAAACTCGACGATGTCCGGGAAGCCGTCGCAGAAATCGGCATCCAGGGGATCACCGTCACCGAGGTCAAGGGATTCGGTCGACAGCGCGGCCACACGGAACTCTACCGTGGTGCCGAGTATGTCGTCGATTTTCTGCCCAAGGCCAAGATCGAACTCGCTGTCGACGACAGCGTCGCGGAACAGGTCGTCGAGGCAATCGCCAACACGGCACGCACGGGCAAGATCGGTGACGGCAAGATCTTCATCACCGATCTCGTCGAAGCCATTCGTATTCGCACCGGTGAAACCGGCGCCGAAGCCGTTTAACAACACGGAGGAAATATCGTGGATGCAACAGAGGTAGCGGCGCAGGCGACGGAACTCGCTTATGCGCTGGACACATTTTACTTTCTCGTCATGGGCGCGCTCGTCATGTGGATGGCGGCGGGTTTCACGATGCTCGAGGCGGGCCTCGTGCGCGCCAAAAACACGGCCGAAATTCTGACCAAGAACGTCGGGCTCTACTCGATCGCCTGCATCATGTACATGCTGTGCGGGTACACGATCATGTACCCCGGAGACTTCGCCGGCGGCCTCTTCCAGAGCCTGTCCACGCTCGGCAGCGGCCTGCTCACCTCGAGTGACAATGCCGCCGCCGACGTGATTGCCAGTGGCGGTGACACGTATTACTCGAACCTGTCGGATTTCTTCTTCCAGGTCGTGTTCGTGGCCACGGCGATGTCGATCGTCTCGGGTGCCGTCGCAGAGCGTATGAAGCTCTGGTCGTTCTTCATCTTCGCAGTCGTTCTCACCGCGGTCATCTACCCGGTCCAGGGTTTCTGGAACTGGGGTGGCGGCTTCCTCACCGAAAACTTCGGTTACTTCGACTTCGCCGGCTCCGGCACGGTTCACCTGTGCGGCGCCGCGGCTGCGCTGGCGGGTGTCATTCTGCTCGGCGCACGCAAGGGCAAGTACGGCAAGGATGGCCAGATCAACGCCATCCCGGGCGCCAACCTGCCGCTGGCCGCTCTCGGCACCCTGATCCTGTGGCTCGGCTGGTTCGGCTTCAACGGTGGTTCCGAACTCAAGGTATCCGATGTCGGCGAGGCGAACGCCGTCGCACTGGTATTCGTGAATACGAATATGGCCGCAGCCGGTGGGCTGGTGTTCGCCTTGCTGCTTTCGCGCTTCTGGTTCGGGAAGGCTGACCTCACGATGGCCCTGAACGGCGCGCTCGCCGGACTCGTCGCAATCACCGCAGATCCGCTGTCGCCGGCACCGCTGTCGGCAACAATGATAGGCGCGGCCGGCGGTCTGCTGGTCGTCGTGTCGATCGTGCTGCTCGACAAGTTCAGGATCGACGACCCGGTCGGCGCTATCTCGGTGCACGGCACGGTCGGCATCTGGGGCGTGCTCGCCGTGTTGTTCAACAACAGCGACGCGACGTTCGTCGGCCAGATCGTGGGTATCGCCGCCATCTTCTTCTGGACCTTTATCGTCAGCCTGATCGTGTGGTTCATCATCAAGGCGACCGTCGGTATACGAGTCTCTGAAGAGGAAGAATACGAAGGCGTCGATATCGGCGAATGCGGGCTCGAGGCCTACCCCGAGTTCGGGTCAGCCTCGGACTAGGCAACCGGGCACGGCCGGATTTTCCATAATCGGCCGTGCCCTGACTGCCCCGCAGGCAACAATTCCCCCAAAAGCAGTAACTTGGCGGGCCCTCGCGGCCCGCTCTTTTTTTCTGGCTCCGACACGGGTCCGCCGTCGCCTGTGACTGCATTCACAGCCCCGGACCGCAAAAAATGCTCTAATAGCGTTACTGTTCAATGCTTTGCAGATGACTACCATGGCACGGGATAAATTCGGGATGACAGCCAGACGCATCGCGCTGACCTGCGCGGTTGCGGCGATGACGTTCGCCTCCGGCGCCGCCGCCAACGAGATCTACAAGTGGACGGACGAGAACGGCAACATTCATTACGAAGATCGTCCCTCCGGTGCCACATCCGAGGAGCGCCTCAGCATGTCCTACCGGCGCACCGACAGTGCCGCCCTGAACCAGCGTATCCAGGCACGTAACGAGCGGCAGACGGCGCGCGATGAAGCACGCTCGGTCGCCGAGGCCGAGGAACAGGAAGCCGCTGACAAGGCCGCAGCAGCAGCCGAACGCGCGCAGGCCTGCGAACGCGCACGAGCGCGCCTCGAAACCTACCTGCAATCGCGGCGCCTTTACCGTACGGATGAGAGCGGCGAACGCGTCTATCTCGACGACACAGAACGGCAGGAAGCACGCCAGAAGGCCGAAGAGCAGATCACTGAATTCTGCTCCTGACGCGATCGCGTCCGGGCGAGGCACTCTCGCGAACGTTACAATGCCTTCAGACCCTGAAGGAGCGTGCGCTTGACCGCAGCACCGGACTCGACAGCCAATCAGACCCAGGTTTACCTGCCGGACTTCTGCGCGGCGGGAACGCTGTTCATCATCCTGCTGGTCGCCGAACTCGTCGCCATCGTACTGACCCTTGCGTCGCACGCGCCCGCGGGCCAGTTTTTGCTGTCGTTGTCGAAGACGTCGTTCTTCATGATCTGGCTCGCGCTGGTCGGTACCGCCATCATGTGCAAGCTTCGTCCCTGGCTGGAGCGTTCCGGGAAGACGCGTGCCTTCGTCATCAGCTTCGTCGTTCTCGAAGCGCTGACGCTCGTCGTTGCCGAGATAGCCTGGCAGTTGCCGGCCCGGTTTGGCGGGGTACGCATCATCGACGACACGCACCGGGACTTCCTGCTGCGGACCCTCGCGATCAGTTCGATACTCATTGCCCTTGCGATGCGCTACCTGTACGTGTCGAGCGAATGGCGCCGCAGCATCGTGCTCGAGGCCCAGGCGCGTATTAGCGCTCTGCAGGCGCTGATACGGCCGCACTTCCTGTTCAACAGTATGAACACGATCGCCTCGTTGACCCGCAGTGATCCGCGCCAGGCCGAAGAGGCCGTCGAGGACCTGTCCGACCTGTTGCGTGCCAGCCTGTCCAGCAATCGCAATCGCACGACGCTCAAGGAGGAACTCGAGGTCGCTGCAATTTACCACCGGATCGAAAAGCTGCGGCTTGGCGACCGCCTGAACATTCGCTGGGACATCGGCGACCTGCCGATGCGGGCGCGGATACCGAGCCTCACGATTCAGCCGCTGATCGAGAATGCCATCTATCACGGCATCGAGTTGTTGCCTGACGGGGGCGATGTCGTCGTCAGCGGCAAGCGCGACGGCCGTTACCTGGAGATCTCGGTCACCAACCCCGTGGCGGCCGGCAAGGCGCGCAACAAGGATGGCAACAAGATGGCGCTGGCCAACATCCGCCAGCGCTTCGAACTGGCGTACGGCAACCGTGCGACCGTGACGGTAAACCAGGGTGGCGGGCGCTACACGGTAACGCTCAGGTTCCCCGCCGACGAGGACGGCAAATGAAAGTCCTGATCGTCGACGACGAGCAGCCCGCACGCGACCGGCTCAGCCAGATCCTCGCGGACGAGCCGGACTACGAGGTTGTCGGCGAAGCAGGCAACGGGCACGAGGCACTCGAACTCGCGCACCGGCTGATACCGGATATCGTGCTGCTCGACATTCGCATGCCGGGCATGGAAGGCATCGAGACGGCCCACCACCTGAACGCGATGGAGCCGCCGCCCGCCGTCGTGTTCACGACGGCCTACGACGAATACGCCATCGATGCGTTCGATGCGCGCGCGATCGGCTACGTTCTCAAACCGGTGCGCCGGGCCCGGCTGGTGCGCGCGCTGCAACAGGCTTCCCGCCTGGCCCCCAACAAGCTGCGCGAGGCCGGGGCCTCTCTCGAGTCGCAGCGCAGGCATGTCTGCGCCCAGGCCCACGGCGAACTCCGGCTGATCCCGATCGACGAGATCGTGAGTTTCCGTGCTGACCAGAAATACGTTTCGGTTGACCACGATAACGGTCAGGACCTGATCGATGATTCACTGAAGTCGCTCGAGGCCGAATTCGGCGACCGGTTCGTGCGCATCCACCGCAGCGCCCTGATCGCCGTGGACCGGATTGATCGCGTGGAGCGGGATACCGAAGGCAAGACTCGGGTCATCCTGCGCGACGGCTCGCAAGTCGATGACAAAGAGCTGATAATCAGCCGCCGGCATGTCGCCGAAGTGAAACGCCGTCTCAGAAAATCGTGAACATTCGCATCGCTACCCGCAAATCCGCACTCGCCCTGTGGCAGGCCGAGCATGTTGCCACCCTGCTCGAAGCGTTCGACGACGTCGACTCCGTCGAGCTCGTGCCATTGTCGACGCGCGGCGACGAGATACTCGACCGCAGCCTGCAGAAAATCGGCGGCAAGGGTTTATTCATCAAGGAACTCGAGATCGCGATGCAGCGCGGGGATGCCGACATCGCCGTACACTCGATGAAGGACGTCCCGGCGGACATGCCCGAGGGGTTCTGCCTCGCGGCGATGCTCGAACGGGCCAATCATGCCGACGCACTGGTCGCGCCCGGCGGCAGGCAACTTGCCGACCTGCCCGAGGGAGCGCTGATCGGGAGTTCGAGCCTGCGCCGCCAGGCGCAGCTGCGGATGATGCGCCCGGACCTCCGGATCGAACCGCTGCGTGGCAACGTCAACACCCGGCTCGCCAAGCTCGATGACGGGCAGTACGACGCAATCATCCTTGCCGCGGCCGGGCTGGAGCGACTCGAGTTCAGCGACCGCATCTGCCAGACGTTCTCGCCCGACGAGATGCTGCCTGCCGCCGCCCAGGGCGTGGTCGGGATCGAGTGCCTCGAGAGTGCCGTCGAGTTGCGGCGCGTGCTCGCGCGCCTCGATCATCCCGAGTCCGTGCGCACGACACTGGCCGAACGCGCCATCGCCCGGGTCCTGGAAGCGAGCTGCCAATCACCGGTGGCCACCTATGCCCGTATCGACGGCGACACGCTGACGGTGACAGCGCTGGTTGCCATGCCCGATGGCAGCCGCTCGATCAGGAAGTCACTGAGTGGCCCTGCCGGCGAGGCAGAGGAACTCGGCGAGCGGCTGGCGGCGCGCCTGCTGGAGCAGGGGGCCGCCGACCTGCTCGAGGCGGCCGGGGGCGAGCATGCCTGAAGGACCGCTCGAGGGCGTCGGCGTGCTCGTCACGCGGCCGCGCACCCAGGCGAGCGAACTCGTCAGTGCCATCGAGTCGCAGGGGGGCACGGCCTGGTGTTTCCCGGTCCTTGAAATCGCGCCTTTCGACGCGCTCCACGTACGCAACCGTGTCAGCAGCCTCGGCAAACCCGACATCGCGATCTTCGTCAGCCGCAACGCCGTCGAACACGGTATCGAGTTCACGGACGGCGCCGAAATCGCGGTCATCGGTCCGGCGACGGCTCGGGCCGTCGCCCATGCCGGGCGCGTCGTCGACGTGCAGCCTGCCGACGGTTTCGACAGCGAGCACCTGCTCGCAGAGGAACGCCTGCAGAACGTCGACGGTCAGCGAATTCGTATCATCCGCGGCGGCGAGGGACGCGAGTTGCTGGCGAACGAATTGCAGCAGCGCGGTGCGACGGTCGAATACCTGTCCGTCTATGAGCGCCGCCTGCCAGAGGCGAAGCCCGAGATGCTGGCCGATCTCGAGGCACGCTGGCGCGAAGGCCGCATCAACGTCGTCACCGTGATGAGCGTCGCTTCGCTGGACCACCTCGTCAGGTTGCTGCCGGCCTGGTGCCTGCAACGCCTTGAGGACACCCCACTGGTGACCCCGGCGGGACGTGTGATAAAAGAGATGCTGCGTCGCTACCCCGCGTCCAGGCCGGTACAGGCCCGCGGCCCGGGCGCGGAAGACATGGTCCAGGCGATCATCGCACTACAGAGTACCGATTCCGGGATAGCCCCATGAGCGATAAAGACAACGACGAGGAAGTCGCAGAAGCGACCAACGACCAACCCGGGCCGGAGGACAAACCGGCGTCCGCCGAGGAAGCGGTCGCAACCACTGAATCTCCCGAAAAGACGGGCTCGTCCGCAGGCAGCACCGTCGCGTGGCTGTCCTTCCTGGTCGCCATCATCGCGCTCGCCGCTGCCGGCTACACGGCATGGCAAAGCTGGCAGTCCACGAGCGACACCGGCACCGAGGACTCGATCGCCCGGCTCGACAGCCGGCTGTCCTCGTCTGCCGAAGCCCTCGCCGACCTCGAGAACCAGGTTGCAGAACTTGGTCGGCGCGACCCGGGCATCGATGCCGAACTGGATACGCTGCGACAGGAATTCGACCAGCGCATACGAATGCTGGATTCGCTGCCGGCGCGCATGTCGGACCTGGAAAGCACGATTGCATCGCTGGCCGGCGTGTCCGAGGGTGCCCGGGACGCGTGGGTCCTGGCGGAGGCGGAGTACTACCTGCAGA
>JARRMH010000117.1:0-7672 GCA_037386205.1 Woeseiaceae bacterium
CGATGCCCGCATGGGCGCCGAGGCCGTGCGCGAGATGCTGATGACAATCGATCTGCAGCGCGAGGTGCTCAAGGTCCGCGAGGAAATCGACGGTACGCGCTCGGAAACCAAGATCAAGCGCCTGTCGAAGCGCCTGAAGCTGCTCGAGTCGTTCATTGAGTCGGGCAACAAGCCCGAGTGGATGGTATTGACCGTCCTGCCGGTACTGCCGCCCGACCTGCGGCCGCTGGTGCCGCTCGACGGCGGTCGGTTCGCGACCTCGGATCTCAATGATCTGTATCGCCGCGTCATCAACCGCAACAACCGCCTGCGTCGCCTGCTGGAGCTGAATGCGCCCGACATCATCGTGCGCAACGAAAAGCGCATGCTGCAGGAATCCGTGGACGCGCTTCTCGACAACGGCCGTCGCGGCCGTGCGATCACGGGCACCAACAAGCGCCCGCTCAAGTCGCTCGCCGACATGATCAAGGGCAAGCAGGGCCGTTTCCGCCAGAACCTGCTCGGCAAGCGCGTCGACTACTCGGGCCGCTCGGTCATCGTGGTCGGCCCGACGCTCAAGCTGCACCAGTGCGGCCTGCCGAAGAAGATGGCGCTGGAGCTGTTCAAGCCGTTCATCTTCTCCAAGCTGCAGCTGCGCGGGGACGCGACGACGATCAAGGCGGCCAAGCGCCTGGTCGAGCGCGAAGGTCCGGAAGTCTGGGACATTCTCGAAGAAGTCATTCGCGAGCACCCGGTCATGCTGAACCGCGCCCCGACGCTGCATCGCCTCGGTATACAGGCATTCGAGCCCGTGCTGATCGAGGGCAAGGCGATCCAGCTGCACCCGCTGGTTTGCACGGCCTTCAACGCCGACTTCGACGGCGACCAGATGGCGGTCCACGTACCGCTGTCCATCGAGGCGCAGCTCGAAGCCCGCGCCCTGATGATGTCGTCAAACAACATCCTGTCGCCCGCCAACGGCGACCCGATCATCGTGCCCTCGCAGGACGTGGTGCTCGGTCTCTACTACATGACCCGCGAGCGCGTTAACGCCACGGGTGAGGGCATGATCCTCGCGAGCCTCGATGAGGCCCGCCGCGCATACGAGACCGGCGTTGCCGAGCTGCAGGCCAAGGTGAGGATCCGCGTGACGGTCGGCGAGCGCGACGACGAAGGCGAAGTCCAGCAGGTAACGAAGATCGTCGACACGACGGTCGGCCGCGCCTTGCTGTCAAGCATTCTGCCCAAGGGACTCGAATTCGAGCTGATCAACCAGCCGATGGCGAAGAAGGCGATCTCGAACGTGATCAACGCCTGCTATCGCAAGCTCGGCCTGAAGAAGACGGTCGTATTCGCCGACCGCCTGATGTACACCGGTTTCCGGCTCGCAACGACGGCCGGTATTTCGATCGGCGTCAACGACATGGTCGTCCCGGAGAACAAGCAACAGATTCTCGACGTGGCCGACGCCGAGGTGAAGGAGATCCAGGACCAGTACGGTTCGGGCCTCGTCACGGATGGTGAGCGGTACAACAAGGTCGTCGACATCTGGTCGCGCACCAACGAGCAGGTTGCGAAAGCAATGATGGACAAGCTCGGCACCGACACGGTCACGGATTCCGACGGCAAGAAGGTCAAGCAGGAATCGTTCAACTCGATCTACATGATGGCCGACTCCGGCGCACGTGGTTCGGCGGCACAGATTCGTCAGTTGGCCGGCATGCGCGGCCTGATGGCCAAGCCGGACGGTTCGATCATCGAGACACCGATCACCGCCAACTTCCGCGAAGGGCTCGACGTGCTGCAGTACTTCATCTCGACCCACGGCGCGCGCAAGGGCCTCGCCGATACGGCACTCAAGACGGCCAACTCCGGTTACCTGACGCGCCGTCTCGTCGATGTCGCCCAGGACCTCGTCGTCACCGAGCTGGATTGCGAAACCCGTAACGGCGTCTCGATGGCGCCGCTCGTGGAAGGCGGCGATATCGTCGAACCGCTCGCCGAGCGCGTGCTCGGCAGGGTACTCGCGGAGCCGGTCCTGGTTCCCGGTAGCGACAAGGTCGCCTTCGATGCGGGCACGATGCTCGACGAGGCAACCGTGCAGCGGCTCGAGGAACTGTCGATCGATCACGTCATGGTGCGATCGCCGATCACCTGCGAGGTGCGCTACGGCGTGTGCTCGCAGTGCTACGGTCGCGACCTGGCCCGCGGTCACCGCATCAACATCGGCGAGGCGGTCGGCGTTATTGCCGCCCAGTCGATCGGTGAGCCCGGCACGCAGCTGACCATGCGTACCTTCCATATCGGTGGTGCCGCATCGCGTTCCGCTGCGATCAACAACATCGAGATCAAGTCGAACGGTGTCGCGAAGCTCGTCAACATCAAGACCGTCGCGCATCACAAGGGTTACCTGGTGGCCGTGTCACGTTCGGGCGAGATCTCGGTCATCAACGAGCTGGGCCGCGAGCGCGAGCGCTACAAGGTCCCGTACGGTGCGACCATCACGGTCGAGGACGGCGAGGAGGTCAAGCAGGGCCAGGTTGTCGCTACCTGGGATCCGCATACCCACCCGGTCGTTACCGAAGTGGAGGGCCTGATCAGGTTCGAGGACTTCGTCGATGGCGTAACGGTGGCCGAGCAGGTGGACGAGTTCACCGGCCTGACCAGCATCGTCGTACTCGATCCGAAGAGCCGTGGCGGCGTCGGCAAGGACCTGCGCCCTGTTGCCAAGCTCGTCGATGAGGACGGCAACGACATCTGCTTCGCCAACACCGAGATTCCGGCCGTGTACGCACTGCCGGTCGGGGCGATCATTTCGCTGGCGGATGGTGCCCGCGTCGCTGTGGGTGACGTCATCGCGCGTATTCCGCAGGAGTCTTCGAAGACGCGCGACATCACCGGCGGTCTGCCGCGTGTTGCCGATCTCTTCGAGGCGCGCAAGCCGAAAGATCCGGCGATCATGGCCGAGTACACCGGTACCGTCAGCTTCGGCAAGGAGACCAAGGGCAAGCGTCGCCTCGTCATCACGGACGAGGAAGGCGAGAGCCACGAGGAGCTGATACCGAAGTGGCGCCACCTGAACGTCTTCGAGGGCGAGCAGGTCGTCAAGGGCGAGATCATCGCCGACGGCGAGCCGAACCCGCACGATATCTTGCGTCTGCAGGGTGTCGAGGAGCTTGCCGATTACCTGGTGCGCGAGATTCAGGACGTCTATCGCCTGCAGGGCGTGAAGATCAACGACAAGCACATCGAGGTGATCATTCGCCAGATGCTGCGCAAGGTCATCGTTGCCGCTCCGGGCGAAAGCAACTACCTGCGCGGTGAACAGATCGACAAGGCGCGATTCCTCGAGGAAGCCGAGCAGCTCCAGGCGCAGGGCAAAGATGTGCTCACGGCCGAGCCGGTGTTGCTCGGTATCACGAAGGCCTCGCTTGCAACCGAGTCGTTCATCTCCGCGGCATCGTTCCAGGAGACCACGCGCGTGCTCACCGAGGCAGCGGTACGCGGCCTGCGCGACGAGCTTCGTGGGCTCAAGGAGAATGTCATAGTCGGTCGCCTGATCCCTGCCGGTACCGGGTTCGCTCATCATGCCGAGCGTCGGCGTACGCGCGAACAGGACCTTGCCGATCAGCTGAAGGAGCTGGACCAGGCGCAGGCGGCGGAGGCCGATGCCGGGGAGGCAGCCGAGGCTGACGACGAAGCGACGACGCCGGCGGGCGACGAAGCGACGACGGAGGCGTGACGGGAAGTGGGGGCATGCTCTGCGTGTCCCGACTTCTATTGACTTCGAGGGGCGTGCATCAATACAATGCCCGCCCCTGACCCCGGGGCCCTCTGCAAAGCGGGCCCTGAAATTGCGGCGGTTCGCTGCTTGGCGGATCGGTCGTTATCCCCGACCACTGGCGCGAGAGGCGTCCAGCGGCCGGGTGCGCGCGTTTGCAGTGCGCACGAAAGTGGTTGAAAGATAAACGGTTTAAACAGGAATAGAGTGAAGGCCCATGGCCACAGTGAATCAATTAGTACGTAAGCCCCGTGCGACCAAGCGCGCGAAGAGCGCAGTGCCGGCACTCGAGGCCAGCCCGCAGAAACGCGGTGTGTGCACGCGCGTATACACGACAACGCCGAAAAAGCCGAACTCGGCCATGCGCAAGGTGGCGCGTGTCCGCCTGACCAATGGCTACGAGGTGACGAGCTACATCGGTGGCGAAGGGCACAACCTGCAGGAGCACAGCGTTGTGCTCATTCGCGGCGGACGTGTCAAGGACCTCCCGGGTGTGCGTTATCACACCGTGCGCGGCACGCTCGATTGTGCCGGCGTGGCGGATCGCCGTCAGGGCCGTTCCAAGTACGGCACCAAGCGGCCGAAGTCGTAACAGACAGATAGTAGGAGCGCGCCCCGGCGCGCGAGCGAACGACCCCAGAGAGAATTCAATGTCCAGAAGAACCCAGGCACCCAAGCGCGTCATCCTGCCAGACCCGAAATACAAGAGCGAACTGCTGGCGAAGTTCATGAACATGATCATGAACGACGGCAAGAAGTCCGTTGCCGAGCGCATCATTTACGGCGCGCTCGACCGTATCGCCGACCGTGAGACCAAGACCGACGACAAGGCGCTGGAGCTGCTCGAAACCGCGCTCGAGAACGTCAAACCCGTCGTCGAAGTGAAGTCGCGGCGCGTGGGTGGTGCCACGTACCAGGTTCCGGTCGAGGTTCGCCCGGCACGTCGCCAGACGCTGGCCATGCGCTGGGTCATCGATGCGGCGCGCAAACGCAGCGAAAAGTCGATGGCGCATCGTCTTGCGCACGAGCTGCTGGATGCCGCCGAGAACCGTGGCACGGCCGTCAAGAAAAAAGAAGATACGCATCGTATGGCGGAAGCCAACAAGGCGTTCTCCCACTACCGCTGGTAACCGGCTAACAACCGTTTTGACCAGAATACTGACGTGGCCCGCAGCACACCCATCGAACGTTACCGGAATATCGGCATCATGGCCCATATCGATGCCGGCAAGACGACGACGACTGAACGGGTCCTGTTCTATACGGGCGTAAGCCACAAGATGGGCGAGGTCCACGACGGCGCAGCCGTCATGGACTGGATGGAGCAGGAGCAGGAGCGTGGCATCACGATCACGTCGGCTGCGACGACCTGTTTCTGGAGCGGCATGGACGGCCAGTTCGAGACCCACCGCGTCAATATCATCGACACGCCCGGCCACGTCGACTTCACGATCGAGGTTGAACGCAGCTTGCGCGTACTCGATGGCGCGATAACGGTTCTCTGCTCGGTTGGCGGGGTCGAACCCCAGACCGAAACGGTCTGGCGGCAGGGCAACAAGTACAAGGTGCCGCGCATGGTCTTCGTCAACAAGATGGATCGTGCGGGGGCCGACTACCTGCGTGTCGTCAAGCAGGTGCGAGAGCGCCTCGGCGCCAATCCGATTCCGGTCCAGTTACCGATCGGTGCGGAAGAGAACTTTGCGGGCGTGATCGACCTGATACGCATGCGGGCCATCTACTGGGACGACAGTACGATGGGCACGACCTTCGAGGCCCGGGATATTCCAGAGGACTTGCGCGAAGAGGCAGAGACCTGGCGCGCGACGATGATCGAAGCCGCGGCCGAGGCCAACGAGGAGCTACTGGAGAAGTTTCTCGAGGATGGCGACCTCTCGGAAGACGACATTCGCGAGGGGCTGCGGGCGCGAACCCTGGCCAACGAGGTCGTCGTTACCATGTGCGGTTCCGCGTTCAAGAACAAGGGCGTACAGGCGATGCTGGATGCAGTCATCCACTTCATGCCGTCGCCGATCGACGTGCCGCCGATCAAGGGGCATCTCGAGAATGACGAGGTTGCCGAGCGGCGCGCGGACGACAGCGCTCCTTTTGCGGCACTGGCATTCAAGATTGCAACGGACCCGTTCGTCGGCAACCTGACGTTCTTCCGCGTGTACTCGGGCGTGCTCAGCTCGGGCGACACGGTCCTGAATCCGGTGAAGGGCAAGAAGGAGCGTATCGGTCGCATCCTGCAGATGCATTCGAACGACAGGAAGGAAATCAAGGAAGTCTTTGCCGGCGACATTGCGGCTGCGGTAGGTCTCAAGGATGTCACGACGGGCGACACGCTGTGCGACCTGAAGCAGCCGATCACGCTTGAACGGATGGAGTTTCCGGACCCCGTCATCTCGGTTGCTGTCGAGCCAAAAACCAAGGCCGATCAGGACAAGATGGGCATGGCGCTGATGAAGCTTGCCAAGGAAGACCCGTCGTTCCGCGTTCATACCGACGAGGAATCCAACCAGACGATCATCTCGGGCATGGGCGAGCTGCATCTCGATATCATCGTCGACCGCATGAAACGCGAGTTCAAGGTCGATGCGAACGTCGGCAGGCCGCAGGTTGCGTATCGCGAAACCATCCGCAAGAGCGTCGAGCAGGAATACAAGTTCGTCCGCCAGAGCGGCGGCCGCGGGCAGTACGGCCATGTCTACCTGCGGATCGAGCCTGGAGAGGCCGGTTCGGGCTACGAGTTCGCCAACGAGATCGTCGGCGGCGCGGTGCCCAAAGAATACATCCCGGCTGTCGATCGTGGCGTGCAGGAGCAGATGGAAAACGGCGTCGTCGCGGGTTACCCGGTCGTCGATTGCAGGGTCACGCTGTAGGACGGTTCGTACCACGACGTGGACTCGCGCGAAAGGGCCTTCAAAATTGCAGGTAGCATGGGTTTCCGGGAAGGCGCCGCAAAGGCGTCATGAAAGTCGAGGTCGTGACGCCCGAGGACTACATGGGCGACGTCATGGGCGATCTCAATCGCCGGCGCGGGCTGCCGCAGGGCATGGACGACACGCCTGCAGGCAAGGTCATTCGGGCCGAAGTTCCGCTGGCCGAAATGTTTGGTTACGCAACCGATCTCCGGTCGATGAGCCAGGGACGGGCCGTGTACTCGATGGAATTCGAAAAATACTCTGAAGTACCGCAGAACGTTGCGGACACCGTTTTGAAGAAGGCGAGCTAGGACTATGTCAAAGGAAAAATTCGAACGCACAAAACCCCACGTTAACGTTGGCACGATTGGTCACGTTGACCACGGCAAGACGACGCTGACGGCGGCCTTGACGAAGATCATGGCGGAGACGCACGGTGGTGAGGCACGGGCATTCGACCAGATCGACAATGCCCCGGAGGAGCGCGAGCGTGGCATCACGATTGCGACGGCGCACGTGGAGTACGAGAGTCCGAACCGTCACTACGCGCACGTGGACTGTCCGGGGCACGCGGACTACGTGAAGAACATGATCACGGGTGCGGCGCAGATGGACGGTGCGATTCTGGTGGTGAGTGCGGCGGACGGTCCGATGCCGCAGACGCGCGAGCACATTCTGCTGGCGCGCCAGGTGGGTGTGCCGTACATCGTGGTGTACATGAACAAGGCCGACCAGGTAGACGACGAGGAGCTGCTGGAGCTGGTGGAGATGGAAGTGCGCGATCTGTTGTCGACGTACGAGTTTCCTGGCGATGACACGCCGATCATCATTGGTTCGGCGCTGAAGGCGGCCGAGGGCGACACGTCGGATATTGGCGTACCGTCGATCATGAAGCTGGTCGAGGCGATGGACGATTACATTCCGGAGCCGGAGCGTGCGGTGGACGGTGACTTTTTGATGCCGGTGGAAGACGTGTTCTCGATTTCGG
>JARRMH010000118.1:0-6712 GCA_037386205.1 Woeseiaceae bacterium
GACGCCGAGGCGATCAGGTCGAACCAGTCGCCAAGCATGCGCGCACCTCGGCCCGTAACACACGCCTCGCATGGACGAGCTCAAGGCGATTATCAGGCGCGCATTTCACCGGGAAAAAACCAGGACGGCCGACCGTGGCCCAAACTCGAGGCAATCAAGCGTCTGCTAGTATTGGCATCAATGGCCGAGCCCATCGTATTCATTGACATCGCCGGACCGGATGACGAAGCCCTGCGTAAATTCTATGCGTCGGTCTTCGGATGGGAGACGGATCCGGCAGGCAAGTTCGCTGCCCCGACCGCAACGCCGTTGCACGGCGCAATTCGCAAGGATCCGGCCGAAAAGCGCATTTATATCGGCGTGTCGGACGTTGCCGCCTGCCTCGCCCTGGTCGAAAAGTCGGGCGGGACGGTCGACGAGCCGCGTTTCGAAGTGCCCGGCGTCGTCGTCCTGGGCCTGTTTCGCGACCCGGCCGGCAATCCGATGGGACTCGTGGAAATGGACGGGGAGCGTCCTCGCGTGCCATGACCTCCCGGGTGACTGCACCCGGAATGCGTTGCGCCAGCCTGACTGGAGCACACTCGGTTTGGGCCCGGAGCGCTGTGTTATCGTCGCTGCTCTCGTACCAGGAGGCTGAACTGAGATGGCAACGATCCTCATTACCGGCTGCAACCGCGGCATAGGGCTCGAACTGGCGCGGCAACTTCACGAACGTGGTGACGACGTCATTGGGGTATGCCGGGAGGCAAGCAAGGCGTTGCGCGATCTCGGCGTGCGCATCATAGAAAATATCGACGTCAGCGATGGCGAGTCGATCGACACGCTGAAGGATGAACTCGGCAACACGCGGGTCGATATCCTGATCAACAATGCCGGCATATTGCGCCGCGACACTTTCGGCGAAATCGACTATGACGAGATGCTCGAGCAGTACCGGGTCAACACGCTGGGCCCGCTGCGTGTGACCGAGGCGCTTGCCGACAACCTGAAGGACGGATCGAAGGTAGCGATCATCACGAGTCGCGTGGGCTCGATAGCCGACAACGGCTCGGGCGGCAACTGGGGTTACCGCGCATCGAAAGCGGCCGTCAACATGGTCGGTACCAACCTGATGCACGAGTTCCGGCCACGGGAAATTGCGGTCGCCCTCTTGCATCCTGGATTTGTGGCCACAGATATGACAGACCGCCACGGCGTGCCGCCTGAGGATTCCGCGCGCGGCCTTATCGAGCGGATCGATGACCTAAGTCTCGAGAATACCGGGACTTTCTGGCATGCAGAGGGCTTTGAATTACCGTGGTAGAATCCGTCCAGTTTACGTGTAAGGAGTTGAACGAATGCAAGACAACCTGAACCCGATTTCTGCTTCCCAGGCACAGTCGGTTGAATCTCGCTCGCAATTCATATGGAAATGTTATGCGCATGTCGTGGGGGCCATCCTGGCGTTCGCTGCAATCGAGGCCTACCTGCTGAGCTCAGGCATCGCGGAGCGCATCGCCGCTCCCATGATGCAGAACTGGTTGCTGGTACTCGGCGCGTTCATGCTCGTCGGCTGGGGCGCATCGCATGTCGCGCACCGGCTGGAATCGAAGGCCACCCAGTACGCGGCCTTTGCCGTGTTCGTGTTTGCCGAGGCGCTCATCTTCGCGCCGCTCCTGTTCGTTGCGGCCACGATGCAACCCGGCGTCATCGACAGCGCGGCTGGCGTTACGATTCTCGGTTCCGCCGGCCTGATGGCGACGGCCATGATCACGCGCAAGGATTTTTCGTTCCTGCGCGGCATCCTGGTCTGGGGCGGCATCCTGGCGCTGGTCGCGATCGTCTCATCGTTGATCTTCGGCTTCCACATGGGAACCTGGTTCTCGGTCATCATGATCGGGTTCGCCGGAGTCGCCGTGCTGTACGACACGTCGAACATCATTCATCACTACCCGGCCGACCGTTACGTCGCCGCATCGATGGCCCTGTTCGCCTCGATCGCGCTGATGTTCTGGTACGTCCTGCAACTCTTCATGAGCCGCGACTGACCAGGGCGCACATTGCTCAATAAGGAAAAGGGCCCCTTAGCGGGCCCTTTTTTGTTGTAGTCTCGGCCGTCGGCAACAACAACAAGGCCTGCGCCATGCAAAAACGCGGCATCAATATCGACTCGCTGGTCCTGATATTCAGCTTCATCATCGTGGCGCAGCTGCTGTCCTACGTCGTTTCGCAGGGCACGTTCGACCGCGTGCCGTTTCCGGACAACCCGGACCGCATGATGGTCGTCGCGGGAACCTACGAGGAGGTGCCGCCGGCGGACGAGGTCACCCTGCCCGCGTGGCACTTCCTGGTCGGCGTGACCAAGGGCCTTGCCGATGCGCAGGACATCATTTTCCTGATCTTCATCGTCGGCGGCGTCATCGAAATCCTGCGCAAGACCGGCGCGATCGACGCGGCCCTGCATTCCGCGGTCGCGAAACTCGGCCACAGCCCATGGATACTGATTCTCGGCTGTTTTGTCATGTTCAGCCTCGGCTCGTTTACGATCGGCATGGGCGAGGAATACGTGCCCCTGATACCGATCATCGTCACGATGTGCCTTGCCATGCGCATGGACGGGCTGGTCGCCATGGGCATGGTGTGGATCCCCTACGGCATCGGCTGGGGCTGCGCGGGCATCAATCCTTTCGGCGTGCTGATCGCGCAGAATATCGCCGGCGTGCCGCTAACCTCGGGCTGGGGCTTCCGCCTCGCCATCATGCTGGCATTCCTCGCCCTCGGCTTCCATCACCTGTACCGTTATGCACGCAGGGTCCGGCAGGACCCCTCGGCAAGCCTCGTCGCCGACGTGGACTACAGCAGCGGTTTCGAACCGCCCCACGACGTCCAGCTGAACGCCGCGCGAAGCGCGATCCTGGCCGTTTTCCTGCTGGGACTCGCGTTCTTCGTTTATGGCGCGGCCCGGTACGGCTGGTACATCAGCGAACTCAACGCCGTGTTCTTCGGCATCGGGCTCGCGGCCGCGGTGATCGCGCGCCTGTCGCCGTCCGAGACGAGCCAGACCTTTCTCGAGGGCGCCGCCAAAATGACGGCGCCGGCGCTGATCGTCGGGTTCGCTCGCGCCATCGCGATCGTGCTCGAAGACGGCCAGATTATCGATTCCCTCGTGCATTCGATTGCGGGAGTCCTGGAGGGGATGCCCCCCGACGTGTCTGCGCTCGGCATGCTCGTGGTGCAATCGCTGTGCAACTTCTTCATCCCGTCCGGCACGGGGCAGGCATTCGTGACCATGCCGATCATGTCGCCATTGGCTACGCTCACCGGGGTGCCGCAACAGACTGCGGTGCTGGCCTTCCAGTTCGGCGACGGATTCTCGAACATGATCATTCCGACCAACGCGCTCGTCATGGGCGCGCTCGCCCTCGGCAAGGTGCCGTACACCGCCTGGGTGCGCTTCGTCGGACCGCTGATGGTCAAGATCCTGCTGCTGGCGGCCGTCTGCCTCGTGTTCTCGGTGCACTTCGGCGACGTCGTGGGCCTTTACTAGGCAGCGGGCAGCTCAGAACGAGTGGCGTGTCTCGATGATCACCTGGCACTGCTGGCGGTCGGGCTGGGCGTCGAACGGGCAGGCATAGTCGAGGTGCAACATGCGCCCGGTGGACGACCGCGGGCTGCCGATCCTCAGGCCTACGCCGACATCGCGGTGCCACCCGGTGAATCCCGGAAGGTCGCTGCCCGACCGCAGGACCTTGGCCGCATCGAAGAAAACGGCCGCACCGACCCGGAAAAGATGGAACGGATACCAGTTCGTGTAGAAGCGCTGTTCCAGCGTCGCGAGGGTCATCAATTCCCCGTTCAGGTAGCGGACGGGGTAGCCCCGTAAGCCGTTCTCACCGCCCAGGGTCAGTTGCTGGTCGGAATCGAGGTTCTGCCCGGAGACGAGGGACACTTCACCGTAAAACAGGCGCATGGGCGACTGCCGGTGGTAATAGCGCAGCCTGCCCTCGACAAGGGACTGGCGCGGCTGGTCCGCGGCGAACCGGCCGCTTCCCTCGAGCGATGCCAGCAGCATGTCGTCGCCAAGGACCCGGAATCCGCGCCCGATCGCGAACGATCCGATCCAGGCATTGTCATGCGCACCCCACGCATCGCTCGCGTAGCCGATACGGCCTGCGAAATGCATGCCGACATGGCGGTCCTCGACGATCTGCAGGTTGTCGGCATTGCGCGTCGTTTCGTAGGCGTCCTCGATCCACTCGTAACCGAGGAACGGGTAGATATCGCGCCGCCCGTCGCGGGCCGGCATGCCGTCGGGACCCGGAAAACTGTGCGCGTCGTATGCAACCCCCGTGGTCCAGCGGCTGGTCGCGCCGTTCCTGAGCCCGTCCGACCAGCCGTAGAAGGCCTCGACATACTCGGCCGTGTGGCTGACCTCGCGGTCCACCTCGCCGAAGCTGTACAGCGAGTCGACCTGGTCGAACCCGCGGATGCCGATGCCGCCCGCGCGCTGCGCATCCAGAGAATAGAACGGCTGCCGAACGGCCAGCTCGTGGACTTCCCCGTCGCTGGTATCGGCGTAGCCGAGCAGCAATTCCGTGCGGCTCTCGCCAAGCTGGGGATCGTGATAGCCGAAGAACAACTCGTCGCGTTCGAATCCCGACCTGTATCCCAGCTTGATCTCCGCACCGGTCCCGAAGATATTCGAGTCGGACAGCTCGGCGCCGCCGGTATTCTTGCCGCCCTTGCGCGAGAACTTGAGCGAGGGCGCAAGCGACCACGTGTCCTCCGTGATTACGTCGATATCAACAGTATTGCCGTCCAGCCGCACCGGATGAATATCGGCCGTGCTGAGGTAGGCATTGGAGCGCAGCATGCGCTCGGATTCCTCGATCGTGCGCGCTTCGAAGGGGTCGCCTTCATGCAACAGCAATTGCTGCCGAATCACGTCGGCACGGGTCTGGATGTGCAGCACATTGGCGAAGCGGTACAGCGCCCCCGACTCGCCTTCCACGCTGGTGTCGAAAACATCCCGGTTGTCGATGCGAATTGCGCCGATGGTGACGCCCGTCTTTTCGAGCGCACTGTCGGACAGCACGTCCGACGTGACAATCAGGGTCTTCGACACTGCCTCGCCGGCAGCCGGGGCAGCCGAGGCGACCTGCGCGAACAACACGAATAGCCCGGCCAGGCCACTACCGAAAATGAATCGTGCGATTTGCACAGTCATGTTGGTGAGAGGCCGATGGCCGGGTTTTCCTTCGCGGCCCGCCCCGGCGAAGGAAATCGAGCGCTGGCCGCTCTAACGGAAGTACTGGGTTTCGAGAGCCTCACCGACATGATGCAAGCAACGGAATGGAAGTATCGGCCGCATCGTTTGTCCGGACTGCTCTGGTTTCTGGTCCCGGTGCTCGTTGTCGGCTTCGTCTTTCGCGCCGTACTCACGGTGCATACGTGGGCGGAACTGCCACACGACGGGTCGCTTCCCGCTGCGTTTCTCGTCGGCGCAGCCGCCGATCTCGTCTATGCGAGCTACTTCCTGATCCCGGTCGCAATCTACCTGTTGCTCGTGCCGCAGCGAATCTTCAGAACCCGGCTGCACCGACGTTTTCTCGTGCTCGCCGTCGCCGTGGAGATGTGGCTGCTGTTGTTCACCGCGGCGGCCGAGTGGATTTTCTGGGACGAGTTCGGCAAGCGCTTCAACTTCATTGCCGTGGACTACCTCGTCTACACGCACGAGGTCGTCGACAACATCCTCGAATCGTATCCTGTCGGTCCCGTTCTCGCGGCACTGGCCGCAGTCGCGGTGCTCCTCGCAATGCTCTACACCCGACAGCCCGGCTTCCGTGCCTGGTCGGTCTCGGACACGCCGCTCGCGTCACGACTGCGCATCGGCCTGCCGCTGATGGCCGTACCGGTGCTCACCAGCATCGGCATCGACGCACACAGCATGCCCGCGTTCGACAACGTTTACGAAGAGGAGATTTCGCGCAACGGCGGCTACATGTTCTTCGCCGCCTTTCGCGACAACGAACTCGATTTTCACGAGTTCTACCTCGACGCGGCACCGGCCCGTACGGAAACCCGTATACGTGAACTGGTGGACCAGCAGAACGCACGCTTCGAGCCCGTGCCCGGCACGCCCGAACGCCGCCTGATCGAGAACGACGGCGAAGAGCTGCGCTACAACGTCATCCAGATCGTCGTCGAAAGCCTGAGCGCCGGGTTCCTGGGCGCCTACGGCAACGCGGACGGGCTGACGCCGAACCTGGACGCGCTGGCCGCCGAGTCGCTGGTCTTCACCAACATGCTGGCCACGGGCACGCGCACGGTGCGCGGCATGGAATCCCTGACGCTGTCCGTGCCGCCGACGCCGGGGCGATCGATCGTGAAGCGGACCGTCAACGACGTGCTGCAGTCGACGGGGGCGATCGTTCGACTTAAGGGCTACCAGCCGACGTTTTTCTATGGCGGCTACGGCTACTTCGACAACATGAACGATTTCTTCGCCCGGAACGGGTTCGCAATCCACGATCGCGGCACGGAGCCGTCCGGCGACGTCACCTTCACGAATGCCTGGGGCGTCAGTGACGAAGACCTGTACCACTGGGTAATCGACGACGCCGACGAGCATTTCAGCCGCGGCGAGCCGTTTTTCGATTTCGTCATGACGACGTCCAACCACCGTCCCTATACCTACCCGGAGGGGCGCATCGACATCCCGTCGGGCACCGGC
>JARRMH010000119.1:0-7766 GCA_037386205.1 Woeseiaceae bacterium
CATCGAGTCGCAGGTCCGCGATACGCGCCCAGCCGCGCGCGCCGAACTGGGCGTCACCGGTCATGGACCGGTACTGCGCCGTGGCGCCGTCGTAGTCGCCGAGCGTCTGCAGCACGAAGGCGTGCAGGACCAGCGCCAGCTCGGCGACGCTCACGATGTCCTCGGGATGGGCGGCCGCGTCCGCGTAGGCCATTTCGACCTGATCGCGCGCGACACCGCGCATCTGTGCGGTGTCGATCACCGGCACGTCGGGCTGGGTCGGGCCGGGCGACGGGCCGCAGCCGCCGAGGCAGACGGCGGCGGCGAGTGCCGCAAGGCGCAGACGCAGACGCGGGCGAGGCATGCGCGGCAGCGTAGCGAATTACGATAGCGGCCTCTAGCGCCTGAGGACGTCGGGGCGGTGGCGAAGGCGACGTCCGGCAACTTTACATAATCCGGCGGGGTGTCGGGAAACTTTACACCTCGACGGGTCGTCAGACCGGTGCGGGAGGCGCCGGCCCGGTGCGGCGCATCTTGCTCGGACATGGCGAGGCGCCTGCCGAACCGCTCGCGGCCGCCCTGCGCGGTTTCCGGCGCGTGCAGCTCGAACCCGGTGCATCGCAAACCGTGCGCTTCACGCTGACGACCGACGACCTCGCTTACTGGGATCCCGACGCGGATGACTGGGTGCTGGAGCCCGGCCCCGTCGAGATCCGCGTGGGCCCCTCGTCGGCCGACGAAGATCTCGTGCTGCTGACACGGATCCGCGCCCTGTCCGACTGACTACTGCGGAACGTCGTGGTCGAGCTCGCCTGATGGCGTCGACCCCGACATCACGAGCAGGTAATCGAAACCGTGGACCGTGCGAAAGAGTTCCTCGTCGAAGTCCCCGCGGTTCATGCTTACGACCGGGCGCAACGCAGAGAGGTCGATCAGCGTAGAGGCGTCGTCAAACGTCGCATGCAACAGCGGCTCGAGCCCCTCGAGGTAGCTGCCCTCGGCCGGGCGCGGCTCGTAGGCCCACGTCGAGGGATTTAAACCGGCGATCATCGCGCCCTTGCCCGGCACGACCATGACCGAGACGCTGCGCCCGCCTTCGAGCGCCGCAATCTCGGGCAGTAGCGTGCCGAGATCGTACACCGCGGTCTGGCTCAGGCCGCGCACCATGTGCGAGGCGCCAAACTTGGCGACAACCTTCGGTGTGTCGCCGGCTTTCTTCGCCGCGTGCCAGTGGCGCAGGAAGTTCTCACGCTGCAGGGCCGCGCGGGCCGCGTTGGACTCCCAGGCTTTGCCCTGAACCCACAGGTTGTTAACCGTCAGCGTCTTCTCGAGTGTGTTCAGGATGACCGCGCTGCGGGGATCGGGATCGGGCCAGGCTTCGCGTATCTTACGCACGAGGGCCGGGTCGCCGGCAAAACTGAAGATGAACTGCGGGGAACCCGTCTCCTCGTACTGTGCCCACGACGCAGTTGACGCCGCAACCAGTGCCTCGAATGCCGCCTCGGCCGCAGCCGGCTTGTCGGCCGCGGCCAGCAGCTTCAGGAGTTGCCGGTCGCCTGCGACCTCGTAGTCGGTGCCCCAGAGGACAGGGTCGCCGGAAGACGCCGCCGCGCGGACCGTCGCCAGCAGCGCCGCTTCCTCCTGCATGCCGAAGAACGCCGGCTCGCCGCCCGGCTCGGCAAACAGCGCGCGCAGGCCGTCGAGCCCGTCGTCCGCGAGTGCCGTATCGAGGCGCCACGCCATCGTCGGCGAGATCTCGATCGCGAGCCTGGAGTAACCGTGCTGCGCAAGCTCGGTGAAAAGCTGGCCGACCAGCAGCGGATTCTCGGCGATCCCGTGCTCCTCGCCGATGAGGAAGAACTGCGCGGCCCGGCCCTCTGCCACGAGCCGCTCGTATGCCGGTCCCGAGAATAAGCCGTCCTCGTACTCGAGTCGCAGCCGATGTTCTGTCGCCGTAATCGTGAGCTTCTCCCCGCGGGACGGCTCGGCCGGCTCGGCGGCGAAAGCGGAGTGGCTGCCCGGGAGTACCGCGAGCAGCAGCGCGGCCAGAATCAAGCGGTCCATAATCAGCCCCCGTTCAGGATCGGATAAACATTGTACAGATGGTCGAACCGCTCCCATCGGTTGCAGCGCCGTCGATTTAATCCAAATGCCGCCGGCAGGCATCTATACCCAGACACCGGTTGCCGGAGAAGAAAATGCAAGCCAAATTGAAATTGCGGATCGTGACCCTGTCGTTGCTGATCCTGCCGATGCTGGCCATAGCCGCGGAGGGAACCTTCGACGAACGATTGAGCGTGCCGGCGGGCGCGATGCTCGAAGTCGATACGGGCAGCGGCTCGATCGATATCACGTCGGGCCCCGGCCGTGACGTGACGATCATCGGCAAGGTGAGAGTCAACAAGAAGTCGTTCTGGCGCCGGGGCGATGCCGATGAAATCCTGCAACAGGTCCTCGACAATCCGCCGATCGAGCTGGAGGGCGACCGCCTCGTTGTCGGCCACTTCAAGGATCGCGGCATCGGCAGCCGCGTCAGCGTCAGTTACGAAATCGTCGTCCCGGCCGACACGCGGGTGGCCGCGAATACCGGTTCCGGCTCGATCTCGGTCAGCGATATTGCAGCGCCGGTGGACGTTGGCGCCGGCTCGGGACGCCTGGAACTGAAAAACATCGGTGGACCCGTGAGCGCGAAGGCCGGCAGCGGCTCGATCCGCGCCGAGGGCGTTGCGGGTGAGTTCCGGGGCAACACCGGCAGCGGCGGCATCTACCTTGCGCAAACATCACCGGGCGACGTGAAAGCGTCGTCGGGTTCCGGCAGCATTGAACTCGTCGGCATCGCCGGGTCGCTCAAAGCCAGCGCCGGCAGCGGCAGGATAAAGGTCGAAGGACAACAGGACGGTGACTGGAAGCTCGGCACCGGCTCGGGCTCCATTTCCGTGCGCCTGCCCGGGGACGCCGCGTTCGAGCTGGACGCGGAATCGAATTCCGGCGGCATTACCATCGACCACCCGCTGATGGTGCAGGGCAAGATCTCCAAGCGGCACATCCGCGGGGAAGTTCGCGGCGGCGGGCCGCTGTTGAAGATCGACACGGGATCGGGCAGCGTCCGGGTCGAGTGAGACCAGCCGGGCTCAGACGTTCAGCAGCAGGTGCTCGCGTTCCCAGGGACTGATCTCCCGGTGGAACAGCCGCATCTCCTCGCGCTTCACCTCGTCGAAGATCATGCAGAATTTTTCGCCGAGGATCGCGTGGATATCGGCCGCCTCCTCGAACAGCGTCAGCGCCTCGTCGATCGTCAGCGGAATCGGGCAAGCTTCGTCGTCGGGCTCACCGGGCTCGGCAGGCCCCGGTTCGATGGCCCTGATCATGCCGAGATAGCCACAGGCGAGACCGACGGCAATCGCAATATAGGGATTGGCGTCGACGCCGACGACGCGATTCTCGAGGCGCCGGTTGTCGGCGCTCGCATTCGGTACGCGCAGGCCCGTCGCCCGGTTGTCGTAACCCCAGGCAAAGTTGGTCGGCGCGCTCGATTCCTCGTCGAGGAAGCGCCGGTAGCTGTTCACATACGGCGCGATCAGCGGTAACGACTGCGGCAGGAAGCGCTGGCTGCCACCGATGAAATGCCGGAAGAGTTCGCTCTCGTTGCCGTCCGCATCGCTGAACAGGTTCCTGCCCGTCCTCGCGTCGACGACACTCTGGTGCACGTGCATCGCCGACCCGGGCTGGTCGCGCATCGGCTTGGCCATGAAAGTCGCGAACATTTCGTGGTTGAGCGCGGCTTCGCGAATGATGCGCTTGAAGTAGAACACCTGGTCGGCGAGCAGCAGCGGGTCGCCGTGCGTCAGGTTGATCTCGACCTGGCCGGCACCGTCCTCCTGGATCACGGTGTCGATCGGCAGACCCGTGTCCTCGGCGAACTGGTAAATCGTATCGATGACCGGGCCGTAGTCGTCGACGGCCGACATCGAGTAGGACTGCCGGCTCGTGCCGCGCCGCCCGGTGCGGCCGACCGGCGCCTCGATCGGCTCGTTCGGGTCCGTGTTCGGCTTGATCAGGTAGAACTCGAGTTCCGGTGCGACGACGGCCGCCCAGCCCTTTTCTTCGTAGAGCTGCATCACGTTCTTCAGCACCTGGCGCGGCGCGACACTGACCGGCGTGCCGTCGCGGCTGTAGAGATCGTGGATGACCTGCAGCGTCGGCTCCCTGGCCCACGGCACGGCCCTGGCCGTCGCCATGTCGGGCCTCAGCACGAGGTCGCCCTCGGCCCACTGGTTGTCGATATCCATCTCGACGTCAGCACCCGTGATCGTCTGGTAGAAGATCGACACCGGCAGGTGGATTTCGTGGTCGGGACTGAATTTCTTGAGCGGCATGGCCTTGCCGCGCGACATGCCCGCGAGATCAGGGACGATACATTCGACTTCGTCGACGTCGCGCCCACCGCTGTAGGCCTTGAACGCGTCGGGCAACGCGTCCAGCCAATCGTTCGTTTGCGAATTCATAAACCACGCCGGATCAATAGCCAACGGAGAAAAACAGGGTCGGGCCATGGTGGCGGACGTCGATGTAGCCGTCGCTGCGGTCACCGCTCGCCGTCAACGCGAGGCCGTAATAATTATATCCCAGTCCGAGGCTGAAGCCCCTGCCGAAACGGTGCTGGATGTCGAACGACAGGTAGTTCATCGAGCCCTCGTAGCGATCGAAGTCGGTGCGGAAAAACTGTGCTTTGGCGCCGATCGAGGTCTTCTCGCCGACGTGAATCGTGGCGTGCGCGCCGATGACGGGCAATGGCGTATTGGCCCGCGTGCCGCCGGTCTGCGGGCCCGTGCTCGATACGACATCGACCGCAAAATCGGTGATGTGCAGGCCAACCATGAAACCCAGTTCCTTCTGGGCATCCCGAAGCAGCGAGTAACTGTAGCCGGCGCGGAAGATCTGCGCATCGACGCTGGTCGCGATGGCCGAGCCCGACGGGAAGGTGACGCCGTCAAAGACGATATCCTGTTCCAGCACCTTCTCGGAGCTCCGCCCGAGTTCGAAGTAGCCGAACTCGAGCCGATGGTAGTGACCGATCCGGATCGTCGCATCGAATTGCGGCACGGTCTTGCTGTCGGCAATGCCGAGTATGTCCTCGAGCGGCGTTTCGAAACCAGGTTGCCCGCCGGCCGTTTCCCGGCCGACCGTGCTGCTGATCGAATCGGCAAACCCGCCGATCCGAAGGTCCCAGCGCGGCGCGGGTGGTGCCGAATGATCGTAGTCGCGCGGCTGGAAGACGTCGCTGTTGTAGGCGACGCCGATACGCGCCCGCCAGGTACCGTCCTTGTCGACGATGGGGCTCGACGCAATCGAATCGTCGAGAAACTCGTAGCCAAAGGAGCCCGAGAGCAGCCATCTCCGGCTCAGCTCGTAACCCCAGCGCAGCTTGACGGCGACGTTCGTTGCAGAGCCCGGCACGTAGGCGGGACGCGTGGGACGCGCCTCCGCCTGGGTCACCGAATAGTAGTAGGACGTGTAATCACTGTCCTGGTAGATGAGTTCGGCGCCGGGCACCATGTACCCGCGCTCCCACTCGAACGGCATCCACAGGCCGAGTTGACTGATCATCCCGTCATGGCGGCCGGATACTTCCGCATAGGTCTTGAAGCGAACGTGAACCGGCAGCGCCCGCCAGCCGACGACCGGACCGACTTCGAGGGTCCAGCGGCGGTCGGCAACGCCGACGAGTTCCTCGGCCTCGCTGTTGCCGAGCCCCAGGGTCTCGACGCGCCCCACGGCGCCGATTTCCCAGTCACCACTGTCACTGACCCAGCGTAAACCGAAATCGCCATCGCTGAGGATCAGCCAGTCGTCGGTCGTCGATGCATCCTTGAACGACGTCAGGTAAGGATAGAGGATCGTGCCGTTTTCTGCGCCGACAATCGGATTCTGGGACGTGCTTACAGCGACGCCGAATGCATAGTCGTTGAGATCGTTGTTGCGAATGTAATCGAGGATCGGGCCCGCAAGGGCACACTCGGCAAGTAATGAAACTCCTGCTGCCAGCGTCAGTTTATACATGCAACCCCATCCCTCTCGAGTGTCACGATGCCGTCAGGCGGTAATGCGAATGATGGCATAAGTGAAGTAGGCAATGACCAAGAGCGAACCACTGATGCGCCCGAGGGACTGGTTGCCGAAATAGAAAATCGGCACCAGGACGGCCGCCAGTACCCACGACACGATGAGGTCCTGCACGCCGCCCTCCGGGATCGCCACGTTATCGATCAATGCGCTGACCGGCAGTACGATCAGCGAGTTGAACACATTGGAGCCGAGAATATTGCCGAGGGCAAGATCCGATTCCCGTCGCCAGGCAGCCATCACCGACGTCACCAGTTCCGGCAGGCTCGTGCCGACCGCCACGACGAACAGTCCGATCACGGTCGTCGACAGGCCGACGTGGACGGCAAAGGCGGACGCATACCGGACCGTCAGCTCACCGCCGATGAACAGCAGCACGAAGCCGGCGACGATGTAGGCCCAGAGAAAGCGGCGTTTCGCCCCGCTCTTTACCAGCGGGTAGTCGGCAACCTCGTCGAACAGGGCGTCGGACTGGCGCGCCAGCAGCATGTCCTGCGCGGTGATGTGGATAAAGATGGCAAACAGCAGGATCAGCACGACGGCGTCGGACTGGTCGATCTGGGCGCGGCCGTGAATCTCGATTTTCTGCAATATCGCCGCCGCGCCGAGAACGAGCGCGAGATTGCTGATGTTCGAGCCGACCACGTTGCCGAACGCGAGCGCCGATTCGCCGCGCAGCCCGCCGACGATGTTGACGACCAGCTCGGGCGCGCTCGTGCCGAAGCCGACGATGGTCAGGCCGACGACCATCGGCGGCACGCCGAGACGTGCGGCGAGCTGCGACGCGCCGCCGACCAGCGCCGCACCGCCGAGCAGTAGCAGCACGAGCCCGGCAACGATTCCGACCAGCGACAGCATCCTGTTAAGTTACCCTACTTTCCGGCCCGCCGCCCGCAGGCCACGGACCGCGCTCGCCGTTACTATTCGGGGTTCTGGCAGGCCTCGATATCGCTCTCGGCAATCCCGAGATCTTTCGCCGCTGCGGCCAGGTCGTCGGCCGTCGCGCTGGCACTGTAGATGTCCTGCGTCTTCTTGACCAGGTCATAGTTGCCCGAGCCGGTCGCGACTCGCCCAACCGCACTCATAAGCCGGCCGAGCCCGCGCTTTTTCTTGTTGGCTTCCTGGGCTGCCGCAACCTTTTCTTCCAGGCAGGCCTGCCGGGCGGCCTGCAACTCCTCCTGCGTGCGTGCCGGCGTGGCAGCGTGCCCCTGACCGGCTTCGGCCGCCAGCACACCCGCGAGCTGTGGCGACGGCTTGCCCGTCACCTCCATACCCCGTTCGGCCTGGAACTGGGAAATCGCGATCGTGGTCTCGGTGGACGGCAGGCCGTCGGTGTTGCCCGTGGCATAACCGAGTTCCGTCAGTTTCATCTGAATCATCTTGAGGACGCCGTCGCCCCCCTCTGCCGGTACCGCCGAGCCGGCTGACTGCGGCGCCGGACTGGCCGCTTGCGGCGTCCCCGTCGCAGTCCCCGCACTCACGGGCATGCCGGCAGCGGCAGCGGACATCCCCGCCATTGCCTCGGCATCGGGATTGACCCGGATCTCGTCGATGACGGTCTCCATCGTGAAGCCGCCGTCAGCGGACATGTTGTCCATCATCGACAGGCTGTCCCCCATCATGCTTTCGACCATGGCTCGCTGGTCGGCAGGCATCTGTTCGAG
>JARRMH010000120.1:0-11342 GCA_037386205.1 Woeseiaceae bacterium
AGCGATACAGGGTCTCGTGTATGGCTTCGACCGAATGCCTGGCGAGATAGTAGGGACTGCTGTCCTTTACCGGTTCGACTGTCAACGTATTGAGAATGGATTTCGTCTTGCTGCCGTCGAGGGCGCCGATAGCCGCAGACACGGCCTTGCGATAGGTTCTCGTATCGAGACTGGAAAGCTTGCCGAGCCCGGCAACGGCGACCCGTTTCGCCCGGACTCCGGGCACACCCGTGAGGATTACGCAGCGCCCCGGGGCATCCGGGACGTCGCCGGATTTGACGAGTTCCTTGAGGTAACCCTTCGCTGCCGAGTCGATTTCGGCCGCTCCGGCGGCCAGCTTGCCGCGTTCGTAAACGCCGACGATAACGCAGTCAACAGCGCGTCGGGAGGCATTACTGGTAGTCGTAAAATATTTCATAGATCCTTCGTCGCCTTATTATTCTTTGAAGCTGTCACGAACAAAACAATCGGGTAGTCTAACCGTTTCGGTCTACCACAGCTACGCTACGAGTCCCCGTGACGCGCATTCTCGACCGCTACATCTTTCGCGAAATTGGCCTGACATGGCTCGGCGTTACGATGATTCTGCTCATGATCCTGTTGACCCAGCAGTTTGCCCGGGTACTTGGCGATGTGGCGAAGGGCAAGCTGCCACGGGATGCGGCGTTCGATGTGATCGGCCTGTCGGCCGGGCAGTACCTGACCGTGCTCGTCCCGATCGGTCTCTTTCTGGCCGTCATGCTGTCGCTCGGCCGCCTTTACCGGGACAGCGAGATGCCAGCAATGCTGGCCTGCCGCATCGGCCCGGTCGGTATTTACCGCCCCCTGCTATGGCTGCTCGTGCCGCTGGCACTCGGCGTCGCCTGGCTGGCGATTGAAGGTGCGCCACGGGCACTGACCAAGATCGAGCGCATCAGCGCCGAAGCGCGGCGCGAAGTCGATCTCTCGAGCATCGAGCCCGGACGTTTTACCTCGTTCGGCCAGGGCGACGCCGTGGTCTACGGCGAACGTGTGACCGACGATGGCGCCATGCACAACGTGTTTCTCGAGCGTCTGGTCGACGGCAATACGGTCGAGGTCGTCATCGCGCGTCGCGGCGAACAGGCGGCTTCGGACGACCCGGATACGCGCATGCTCGTGCTGCGCGAAGGACGGCGCTACGAGGGCATCCCGGGTACGTCGCAGTTCCGGGTCGTCGAATTTCTCGAACACGGGATTCCGTATACGTTGCCGAGCCTGACTCCGTCCGAACCGCGGCCGCGCGCCATGGCATTCACCGATCTGCTCGAGTCGGATGACCCGGAGCACATTGCGGAGTTGCAGTGGCGTCTGAGCGTTCCGATCGCGACCGTCCTGCTGGCGCTGCTGGCCGTCCCGCTGTCACGGAGCCGGCCGCGCGAGGGCCGCTACGGCCGCATCGCCATCGGTCTGCTCGTGTTCATCATCTACTTCAATCTGCTCAACGCGGCGCAAGCCTGGACCGAGGAGGGGGTAGTGGATCCGCGTCTCGGCGTCTGGTGGGTGCACGGCTGCATGCTGTTGCTGATCGTGATACTTCTGGGGCTGCAGGACGGCTGGCACCGGAGATTGTTCTCGTGACGATCCTGAGCCTGTACCTGATGCGCGCGATACTCGCGAGTACGGCACTCGTGCTCATCGTTTTGCTGGCGATTGCCGGCTTGTTCGAGTTTATCGGGCAGCTCGACGATATCCAGGGTAATTACCAGACGCCGCAGGTGATCCTCTATACGGTCTTGCGTCTGCCCAATCTCGCCTTCGAAATGCTGCCGGTGGCCGTCCTCATTGGCTCGCTGCTGGGGCTGGGAGCGCTCGCCGGCGGCAGCGAGATCATCGTAATGCGTTCGGCAGGACTGTCGGTGCGGCGGCTCGCGGGCATGGTGGCATTGTCCGGCCTCGTGCTGCTCGTCGCGACGGTCCTGATCGGCGAGTTCATCGGCCCACCGCTGGATTTCTACGCGCGCGACATGCGCGTACAGGCACGCTACGAAAAAGATGAGGACCTGGGCCAGTCGGCATGGGTCAAGGACGGTCCCGTCTATCTGCATCTGCAGCGCATCAACTCCGAATTCGAATTCGGCTCGGTCTACCTGTTTCGTTTCAATGACGATAACGAACTGGCATCGATTGCGCAGGCCGAGAATTCCGGCATCGACGAGCAGGATAACTGGATACTGGAGAATCTTCGCGAGACCCGGTTCCGCGACGATGGCGTGCAGGTCGTGGAGTCGCCCGTAGCGGTCGAGACGTTCGAGGTCAATTCGGAGCTGCTCGGCAGTTCGCTCGTCAAACCGCTTAGCCTGTCAGCGCGGGGGCTCATGCTCTATATCGACTACCTGAAGCGCAACGACCTCGATGCCTCGCAGTACGAATCGGAGATCTGGAACCGCGCATCGCGGACACTGACTGTGCTGGTGATGCCGATTCTCGCGCTCGCCTTCGTCTTCGGCTCGCTGCGCAGCGGCGGTGCCGGCGGCCGGCTCGTCATCGGCGTCGTGATCGGCCTTGCGTACTACCTGGCCAGCGAGACGCTGGCGAACTCGGGGCAGGTGTTCAACCTGAATCCTGCGATCGTGAGCTGGTTGCCGTTCGCGGTGCTCTGCGCGATTACGGTTATCGCCCTGGTGCGCATCCGCTAGGGTTTCTATTTCGTCTTCTTCTGTTTCTTCGGCTTGGGGTAGTGGACGAGTCGCGTGCCGCTGATACGGTCGTGCCAGGTGAGCTTGTCCCGGTCCCACAGCTGCCACCAGAAGCCGAGGCCGGCCGGCAGCCAGGAGATTATCGCGGCGATGAAGCGCACGCTGGCCGAGGCAAGGGTCGGTTTGCGGTCCTCGTTCGTCTGCAGTTGCAGGCCCCACGACTGCATGCCGAGCGTCCGCCCCCAGCGCGTCCAGAAGCCGACGAAGAACGCATAGACGACGAGGACGAGGACTATCCGATACACCATGTTGTCGCCGACTTCGACGGGTTCTCCCCCGCGCACGGCGATGAACGGCACGGTCGCGACGAACAGCAGGGCTCCGACCAGCAAGGCGTCGTAGACGATAGCCGCCAGGCGGCGGAGCAGTCCTGTATTCTGCATGACCTAGAGCGTTGCGAAAAAGTCGGCCATGCGTTTGCGCATCGGGGCATCGGGCAATGGTCCGAAACCGGCCCCGAGGTTGTCTTCCATATGGTGCGGCTTGCTCGTTGCCGGGATGACGCAGGTAACCGCCGGGTGACTGATGATGAACTTGAGAAAGAACTGCCCCCAGCTGTCCGCGAATTCCCTGGCAAAAGCCGGCAGTTCCCGGCCCGCGACGGCCTGGAACAGGCGGCCGGCCTGGTAGGGCCGGTTGATGAGCACCGCGATACCGAGGTCGCGGGCCATCGGCAGGATGCGGTTTTCGGCCTCGCGTTCTCCGAGCGAGTAGTTGATCTGGATGAATTGCGGCTCGAACGCCTCCATCTCGGCGGCCAGTGCGGCGTGTGCGCTGGCGGTGTAGTGCGTCAGCCCGTTGTACCGGATGCGGCGTGTCGAGCAGTGACCCGCCGCGTGCGACCAGCCTGTCGACGATCGCCCTGCGTGTTTCGATCTCGTCTTTCGAGTTCGTCACGTCAAAGACCGCGTACGTACCGAGGCCGATGACGGGGAGCTGTTCCCCGGTTTCGGGTATCGGCCTGGTCAGCATCGTTGCATCTTTTGCCGACCCGATGGTTGGCAACAGGCTCAATGCCGCGCCGGCGGCAATTACTTCCCGACGGTTCCAGTTGTTCATCGTACTCCACTCATTTTCAGCTCCTTCGCCCGACGTTTGTATTCACGGCCCAGCCACAATGCGATGACCGCAGCGAGAGCCGCGAAGGGCAGCATCGCGGCCGAAATCGCTGCCATTCCCATACCAAGAACGGACATGGTCCTGATGGTCCAGGTTCCTACGACATCGCCGCCCCGATAAATGGCTGTGTCGATGAAGTTCTTGGCCTTGTACTTTTCTTCGGGCGTTACGACCGAGTACAGCATATCAGTCGACGGCTTGGTGAAACCAAACCCGAGCGCACGTCGCACCACGGTAAGCACGGCGACGGCCATCAACGTGGGGTCGAGGGCAAGAACGGCGAATCCAATAACGGTCACAATCGGGAACAGGACGAGCGATCGGCCGATGCCGAAACGGGTCACTACCTGTTTGACCGCGAACATCTGGAACAGCAAGGCCAGCGCATTTTGCCAGTTGTTCATGTTGGAGAAGAACCGCGTGCGCTCATCGGCACTCGGGATGGCCTCGTTGACGAGCTCGGCGGCAAACATGTAGAGCGCCGTACCGAGCAGGCTCGCGATCACCGAGGAGACCGCGATTGCGAGAAAGTATTTCGATGCCAGCACGTGCGTAATGCCGGCGAACGGACTGCCGCCCAGCGGCCGGTCGCTCTCGACGGTCTTTTCGATTTCGTCTTCGTGTTCGTGGTGCACCCAGTTCTTCAGTCGGGTGATACAGAAGACAGCGACCAGGAGAATCGTCGCCGAGATGGGAAACAGGTTCTGGAAACCGATGTCCACGACCATGCGGCTCGTTACGAGTCCGCCGAGCAACGCACCGATGCTGCCACCTGACGTAATGAAGCCGAACAGGCGCCGTCCCTGTTGACGCGTGTAGATGTCGGCCATGAAGCTCCAGAACACCGAGACGATAAACAGGTTGAAGACGCTGACCCAGACGAAAAAGATGCGGCCGAGCCAGACGTATTCCTGATCGTCGTCGATGGCCTGCGAAAACACCAACCAGAAAATCAGGATGTTCGAAATAAAGAAGAGGTAAACCCAGGGCAGAAAGGTGCGCCGCGGGTAACGCGATGCGATCCAGCCGAAAACCGTGGTCGCGAATATCATGGCGACGAAGGTCCCGACGAACAGGTAAGGTATGGTGTTGGGGCCGGCGCTCGAGACCATTTCGCGAACCGGGCGTAGAATGTAGTACGACGAAAGAACGCAGAAGAAGTAGCTGAACGACCAGGCCACGGCAACGAGTTCGTCACGCTCGATGCCGAACAGCTGGCTTAGTATCGAATCGCTTTCAGTGTCGGCATTGGCGGCCATGCCGCCGATCATATCAACAAGAGGGTTTGCAGATGGAAGCAACTGTCATCGTCACGTTCCTGGCCCTGGCGCAATACACGCTGTTCGGCATCTCCTCGGCGACGCTCGCGACCTGGGCGCTCGTCGCGGCCGTGCTGCAGATGGGCTAGCAGGATACCGGGGCGATGAGTCATCGCGAACATCACCGATCCCACCGGACCGGGTGGCTCAGGGCGGCAGTGCTCGGCGCCAACGATGGCATCGTCTCGACCGCAAGCCTGATCATCGGCGTCGCTGCGTCGGGTGCGAACCAACAGCAGGTTCTCATCGCGGGGCTCGCAGGCCTGGTCGCCGGTGCAATGTCCATGGCCGCGGGCGAGTACGTGTCCGTCAGCTCGCAGGCGGATACGGAAAAAGCCGATCTCCAACTCGAGAAAAAGTCGCTCGATGAAAATCCGGAGCTCGAAACAAGCGAGTTGGCCCAGATCTATCGCGAAAGGGGGCTCGATGCACAGCTTGCAGATGAGGTTGCCGGTGCACTGATGGCTCACGATGCGCTGGAAGCGCACGCGCGTGATGAGATCGGCATAACCGACTCGCAGGCCGCGAGGCCGCTGCAGGCGGCAGGGTCGTCGGCTGCGGCGTTCACGATCGGGGCGGCGTTGCCGCTGCTCGCGGCATGGCTGGTCGAGGGCTCGAGGCAAATCGCTGCCGTCGGCGTTGCGTCACTGCTTCTGCTCGCTTTCCTCGGTGGCATCGCCGCGCGGGCCGGCGGAGCACCGATCGTGACCGGGGCGGGTCGCGTGACGTTTTGGGGGGTGCTGGCGATGCTGGCGACGGCCGCGGTTGGGCGGCTGTTCGGGGTGGTTGCCTAGGGGATTGATTCGGATCGCCTTGGGCGATCCTCACCCCTGGGGGGCGCCCTGCGCGTGTTGTCGAACCAGGGGCTCCAATCCTCCAGAGGTAGGGCAAATAAAAAAAGGGGCCGCAAGGGCCCCTTTTTCTTTTGATTGGCACTCCCTAGGGGATTCGAACCCCTGTTACCGCCGTGAGAGGGCGGCGTCCTAAACCACTAGACGAAGGGAGCGTAGTGGCCGGCCGTCCGAACCGGGGGCGCTATTATACGGGTGAGGGCAAAAGATGGAAGGGGTTCGTTCGGTTCGTGGCACTGGTATGATACGGCGCCATTACTGACTCCCAGACGGACTCATCGTTGACCAAGCACCCGAAGTACGGGTCCAAAGAACCAAGAATAATCCCGCGGCCGGATCACAACGTTTCGCGGAGCGAATTTTCCGATAGCGCGCTCAAGGTTCTGTACCGCCTGCACAAGGCTGGCTACCAGTCCTTCCTGGTCGGCGGCTGCGTGCGCGATGCCATGCTCGAACTGCATCCGAAGGATTTCGACGTGGCCACCAACGCCACGCCGGACGAGGTCAAGGCGCTGTTCGGCAATTGCCGCCTCATCGGGCGCCGCTTTCGGCTCGCGCACGTGCGCTTCGGGCGGGAAATCATCGAGGTCGCCACGTTTCGCGCCGCGGCGGACGACCGGGACGCCGACCATCACAGTGATGAGGAAGGCCGCATTCTGCGGGACAACGTCTACGGGACCATCGACGAGGACGTCTGGCGGCGCGATTTCACCTGCAACGCGCTCTACTACAACATTGCCGATTTCAGTATCTGGGATTACACCGGCGGTTTCGAGGACATCAGGGACCGGCGCATCGTCCTGATCGGCGACCCCGAAGTGCGGATGCGCGAGGACCCGGTTCGCATGCTGCGGGCGATACGGTTCGCCGCCAAGCTCGACTTCGAGATCGACGAAGAAGTCATCGTCGCTATCGATCATCACGCGCATCTTTTGACCAACGTTCCGGCGGCCCGGCTGTTCGACGAATTCCTCAAGTTGTTCCAGGGGGGGAATGCCGAGCGGACGTTCGACTTGCTATACGACCACGGATTGTTTCAAGAGATGTTCCCGGCCACGGCCGAGGAACTCGCGCGCGATGAAGACTTCCGGCGGTTCACCCGGGCTGCGCTGCAGAACACCGATCGCCGTGTCCGGCAGGGCAAGTCGGTTACCCCGATGTTCCTGCTCGGCGTGTTCCTGTGGTGGCCGGTCAAAGAAGTCGCTGCCGCCCGGCGCGCCGAGGCGAAGGAGTCCGAGTCGCAGTCGCTGGCGGTTGCCGCATACGAGATTGCCGGACAGCAGCAGCAACGCATTGCGCTCCCCAAGCGTTTCACGATGCCGATGCGGGAGATGCTGTCCTTGCAGCCCCGCTTCGAATCCAGGCGCGGCAAGCGGGCGATGAAACTGCTTAACCATCGCCGCTTCCGTGCGGCTTACGATTTCATGATGCTGCTCGCCGAGGTCGGGCTGGTCAGCAAGGAAACCGCGGATTTCTGGACGCGGGTCCAGTCGGAGTCGGCAGACGAACGGGCGCAGAGTTTCGACGTTGGGCAAGGGAAGGCCGGGGGCGGCAAGCGGCGGCCGCGGCGGCGTCGCCGCCGGCAACCCGCGCGGGAAAAATGAACGACGCCGAGCACTGGTTTCCCATTTATATCGGCCTCGGCAGCAACCTCGACATGCCGGAACGCCAGGTCGGAGAAGCGCTGGACCTGCTGGATCGAGTTGGCGGTATTCGTGTCGTTTCGCGCTCCTCCCTGTACCGCTCGGCGCCGCTCGGCGGCATCGAGCAGCCCGACTTCGTCAACGCCGTGGCCGCAGGACTGACGACCCTGGAACCCGCCGACTTGCTGGCCGCACTGCAGGACATCGAGAACGAGCGGGGCAGGAAGCGCGACGGTACGCGCTGGGGGCCGCGCATCGTCGACCTCGATCTTCTGGTGTACGGCGGCCGGACGATCGACGAGCCGGGGCTCACGGTTCCCCATCCGGGCATCGCCACGAGAAATTTTGTATTGTTGCCGCTTGGAGAGATCGCGCCGGAACTCGTGATCCCGGGGCTTGGCCGGGTCGTGAGCCTGCCGGTCGACAGGCACGAGCCCGAGATTTCACGGATCGAATGAGCGAAACCCGTTACATTGCCATCGAGGGTCCGATTGGCGTCGGCAAGACGGCGCTGGCGAAACGCCTCGCCGAGAACCTGGATGCCAGCCTCGTGCTCGAGGAATTCGAGGAAAACCCGTTCCTCGAACGCTTCTACCGCGATGGTCGTTCGGCGGCGCTGCCGGCGCAGATGTTCTTCCTGTTCGCGCGTGCGCGGCAGATCGAGGATATGCGACAGTCCGATATGTTCGCATCAACCCGAGTATCCGACTATCTCTTCACGCGCGACCGGCTGTTTGCGGAGCTCAACCTCGATCCGGAGGAGCTGAAGCTCTACGACCAGATCGTCGACAACCTCGACGTCGAACCGCCGGTGCCCGACCTCGTCATCTACCTGCAGGCATCGGCCGACGTCCTGCTGGAGCGCCTTGCGCGACGCGATTCGAGCTATGATCGTTTCATCGATCGGGCTTATCTCGAGAAGCTCACGGATGCCTATGCGAGGTTTTTTCATGCGTACGACGAGGGTCCATTGTTGATCGTTAATGCATCGCAGATCGATCCGATCAATAATGACGCCGATTTCAACCAGCTCTTCCAGCAAATCGAGCGCACGACGGGCGGGCGGCATTTCTTCAATCCGGTTGCCGCGGCGTTCGTCTGACCACAGGACAATCATGTACACCCAGCTGGAACAACGGGGTATGCCCCAGCCACCCGTCAACGTGTCGTCATTGCGCCGCATGAAGGCGGATCGCGAGCCGATTGCCTGCCTGACGGCCTACGATGCGAGTTACGCGGCACTGATCGATGCGGCCGGCGCCGATCTCGTCCTCGTGGGCGACTCGCTCGGCATGGTCATCCAGGGGCACGATACGACCGTCCCGGTGACCGTCGATGACATCGTGTATCACTGCCGTAACGTAGCGCGTGGATTGCGGCGGGCGTTCCTCGTGGCTGATATGCCGTTCATGAGCTATACCGAGCCCGGCCAGGCCCTCGACAACGCCGTGCGGCTGATGCAGGAGGGCGGCGCGATGATGATCAAGCTCGAGGGCGGCGACGACCAGGTCGAGATCGTGCGCCACCTTGCGCGACACGATATACCCGTGTGCGCGCACATCGGGCTGAAGCCGCAATCGGTGCACAAGATCGGGGGCTTCAAGGTGCAGGGCAGGGAGCCGGACGAGGCGCGTGAAATGCGCGCATCGGCCGCAAGCCTGCAGGACGCCGGTGCGGATATCGTTCTCCTCGAGTGCGTTCCGAACGAGGTCGGCGCGGCAATCACCGAGTTACTCGACGTGCCGGTCATCGGCATCGGCGCAGGCCCGGATGTCGACGGCCAGATCCTCGTGTTGTATGACATTCTCGACATCACCCAGGGCCGTACACCGCGCTTCGTCAAGAATTTCCAGGCAGGCCGCGACTCGCCGCTGGCCGCCGTCGAGGCCTACGTTCAGGCCGTCAAGGAACGAACCTACCCCGAAGCCGAACACTGCTTCTCCTGAGGAAAGGATGCCGTCATGGACGTCGTACACAGCAAGGATGAGCTGGCACAGCAAATTGCCGACTGGCGACAGCTTGGCGATCACATCGCACTGGTGCCCACCATGGGCAACCTGCACCAGGGTCACCTCTCACTCGTCGATCTCGCGCGCGAGCACGCGGAGCGGGTCATCGTCAGCATTTTTGTCAACCCGACGCAGTTCGGGGAAGGCGAGGATTTCGATGAATACCCGCGGACCCTTGAGCTCGACACGCGGCTCCTGAAAAAGACGCCGGCCGACCTCGTCTTCGCGCCTTCTGTCGACACGATGTATCCGTTCGGCCTCGATATGGCAACGCGCGTATCGGTGCCCGGGCTGACCGAACACTTTTGCGGCGCTTCACTCGTCATCCGCCACATGACCGCCGATCTCGGCCTGCCGATAAAAATCATTACCGGGACGACGGTCCGCGACGACGACGGCCTCGCGCTGAGTTCACGTAACAGCTACCTGTCGGAGGACGAGCGCGCCACGGCGCCGTTGCTTTACGCGACGCTGAGTTCGGTCGGGACCGAGTTGCAGAGCGGGCGGCGGGATTTCGATGAGCTCGAGTCCGCGGCTTCGGCGCGGTTGGAGGAGGCCGGGTTCGACGTCGACTATTTTGCGATTCGCCGGGCACAGAACCTCGAGCCGTCCGATCGCGATTGCGATGATCTCGTGGTGCTGGCGGCGGCGCGGCTCGGTCAGGCGCGGCTGATCGACAACGTCGTGGTCACGATCTGACGATTACTGCGAGACGGTGTCCCGTCCCGCGTTTTTTGCCCGGTAAAGCGCCGCATCGGCGTCACGGGTCAGGGTGTCGAGGTTGCCCCCGACCGACAGCTGCGCGACGCCCATCGATATCCGGACCGGGATCTGAATAAGGGAGTCGGAGCTGTCGCCCGTCTCGCCACTGATTTCACGGCGCACGCGCTCACCGATGGCGGTGGCCTCATCGAGCTCCACTTCCGGCAGCAGGACGGCGAATTCGTCGCCTCCGTAACGGACCAGCAGGTCACGCCTGCGAAACTGCCTGCGCAGGATTTTCGATACGATCGACAGCGCGCGGTCGCCGGCGACGTGCCCGAGCATGTCGTTGAACCGTTTGAAGTTGTCGACGTCGATCATCATCATCGACACAGGCTTGTCCTGTGCGCGGCAAGCGTCGATGAGGTCGGGAAACGTTGTTTCCATGGCGTGTCGGTTGGCAAGGTTGGTCAGCGCGTCGGTCGTCGCGTGGCGCTCGAACTTGCGCATTTTGCCGTAGTTGCTGGCAATGAGCCGGTTGTGGCTGCGCACCCGTTCCGACAGCACGATGAGCAGGTTCTTCGCAAGCTCGTGCGACGCGTCGACCATTTCCCAGAGCACCGACTGGTGTATTACCAGGACGTGGGTATCCTCACCGGCAAGGACGTACGCGGACGGATCGCGATCCTCGATGATGGACATTTCGCCGACGCAGTCGCCGGCCTCCATCGTCGTCAAAGCCGGCGTGTCGGGGGAGCCGACGTGGACTTTCAGGGCGCCGGACAACACGATAAAGACGTGCTCGTTCCGGTCACCGGGCGACAGCAGCAGCTCGCCCGCGACGATATCGCGGCGTTCACAACGCTCCAGCAGCGCCTGAATGTCGTCCGGGCTCACGCCCCTGAAGAGCCGCAACCCGTCGAGCAGCGCACGCTGGTAGTCCGAATCTGAACTGAGTGACTCCTTCACCATGACATTGTTG
>JARRMH010000121.1:0-17738 GCA_037386205.1 Woeseiaceae bacterium
CGGGGACGCTCGCCGCGATGGAGACCGCCTGGCGAGGTCATGGCAACGCATCCTGGCAGTCCATCTTCGAGCCGACGGTCCGCGCCTGCCGCGATGGCTACCCGTTGCCCGCGGCGTGTCGCTATTACCTCGGCTACTCCGGTGACGTCGTCTTCGGCCGCAGCACAGACGGCCATCGCGCGCTCCAGCCCGATGGCGATCGCCTGCTCGATGCCGGCGAGACTGTCGTCATCCCGCATCTTGCCGACAGCCTCGACGCGAACGGGGCCGAGGGCGCTCGCATCTTCTACGAAGGCGAAATCGCCGCGGCGATCAGCGATCATTGCCGAGCCGGAGGGGGCAGCCTGACCCGCGAGGACCTGGCAAGCTATCGCGCGCTCGAGCGCATACCGCTGCTGACCGAGAGTGGCGAATGGCGGCTGGCCACGAATCCGCCGCCTGCTGTCGGCGGCGCCGTGCTGACAGCGATGTTGCTCGCCTGCGCCGACCTCGCGGCGGACGCCCCGGATGCCGACGCCCTGGCGCAGATCATCCGTGCGCAGCGCGCCTGCCTCGATTTTCGGCAGCGGCATCTCGATCTCGCCGACGACGTCCAGGCGGAGGCCACCCGCCTCATCGACGCCGCGCGTGACGGCAGCCTGCTGACCCGCTGGACCTCGGCATCGACCGTGCATACATCGGTCGTCGACGACAGCGGTAATGGCTGCGCGCTGACCGCGTCGTCCGGGTACGGCTCGGGAGAGATGCCTGCCGGGACGGGCTTGTGGCTCAATAATTGCCTCGGCGAAATCGAGCTTAACCGGCGCGGACTCGAGGCAGGGCCGCCCGGCGCACGACTGCCTTCCAACATGGCCCCGAGCGTCGCGCGGCGCGATGGCGGGGTGCTCGCCGTAGGCTCACCCGGTGCCGACAGGATCACGACCGCCATGCAACAGTTCCTGATCAATTACCTGCAGCTGGGCATGCCGCTCCCGGACGCGATCGCTCATCCGCGTGTCCACATCGACACAAGCGGCGAGATTGTCAACCTGAAGGCGGAACCGGGCCTCGACCTTCCGGACGTCGACCTTCCCGTGACGGTTTTTCCGGAGCTCCTCATGTACTTCGGTGGTGTGGGCGCTGCCGTTTTCGACGCAGCGCGAGGGTTCGAGGCCGCTGCCGACCCGCGGCGAGAAGGTGGCATATTCAATCCCGACGCATGACGACCCGCACGATCATCACCGCCATTGTCCTGCTCGCGTTGCCCGCTTTGAGCGTGGCCGTCGAGACCGTGACCCGTGCCAAAAACCTGTCCGTCGACACCGCCGCCGACGCCCGCCTGCTCATCGACCTCGCGGGCTCACTGTGGGTCGTACCGTCCGGCGGTGGCAAGGCGACGCGCATCGGCGGCGAGGACGAACTGGTACAGAGACCGCGCTGGTCGCCCGACGGACAGCAGATCGTGTACGCGGGGGCCTCCGGCGGCAAGCGCGGTATTCGCATCTACTCGCTGGCGAGTGGCGAGACTCGCCGCGCGGGCTCTGACCGCTGGCTCGACCTGCATCCCGACTGGCATCCGGGAGGCGAGCGCATCATTTTCTCGTCGGACCGCCGGGGCACCGGTTTCGATCTCTGGGAGCTCGACGTGCCCACGGGTCTCGAGTGGCGCCTCAGCAATCGCAGCGGAGACGAGATCGACCCGGCCTGGTCGGCCGATGGGCGCGACCTCGTGTATGTCCATCACGACGGAGCCGACTGGTCGCTCATCCTGCGCGAGCACGGGCAGCCCGAGGAGGTCCTGGTCACCGGTCCCGGACGCCTCGCGGGGCCGTCCTGGCGCCCCGATAGCAGCCTCATCATGTTCTGGCGGGACGATGACGCCGGCTGGGCGTTGCACATGGTAATCCTGGCACAGCCGCGACTGGTGCGGCATTACATGAGTGGCGAAGATTACGTGCCGGCGCCGGTCAGCTGGCTCGACAAGCATCGCATGTTTTACGCGGCCGGTGACCGAATTCGACAGCGCCTTTTCAACGCCTGGTCTTCCCGCACGGTGCCATTCAGGGCAACGATCACCACGGAACCCGAGGTCCGGGTGGAACGTGTCCGGCGCACCCTGCCGCGCATCGACGAACCCGACGGCTCGCTCGTGATCCGTGCCGGGCGCCTGTTCGACGGCGTCACGGGAACTTACCTTCGCGATCGGGACATTCTTATCGAGGGGGGTCGCATACAGGCCGTGGCGCCCCGCGCCGAGCGACCCGGCCGGATCGTCGTCGACATGGGCGATCTCACGGTCGTTCCCGGGCTGGTCGATGCGCTGGCCCGATTGCCCGACGGGACAGATGCTGCCACGGGGCCACTGCTGCTCGCATCCGGCGTGACCACGATCATCGCGGATCACCCGCAGGCCGAACACCTGAATGCCGTCTGGTCCGGCGATGCCCTGCCCGGTCCGCGGTTACTGCCCGTCGACGACTGGCCGGCAGGCAACGTATCGGAACTGGCAGACAGCCAGACGCCGGGTATAGGCCCACTCCTCGAATCCCGCGCTGCGCAGCTCGTCGGATTCCGCGAACCCGTGGCGCGGCGATTTGCAGAAGTGCCGACGCTCGAACACGGCGTGACCGACGTGGTGCTCGGCAGCCGTGCGAACGGCATGCCGGCCGGCATCGGCACGCAGGCCGAACTACGGGCCCTGCAGGCAGCCGGACTCGATCCGGCCCAGGCCCTGCGCGCGGCGGGCGTGAACGCCGCGGCCGTGCTCGGAGTGGACCCGCGGCTCGGCCGCATCGCAACCGGTTCGGTGGCCGACCTGTTGCTCGTCGACGGCGATCCGCTGGAACGCATCGCCGATGCGCTCAACGTCATCGGCGTAGTCCGCAACGGGCGATTCTACAGTGTCGCAGGCCTGGTCGACCGGGCAGCCAGGGCACAGGCTGTCGAATAATTTAACAAGATGTCGGAATTGCGGCCGGGGCGAACGACGAACGGGCCGATTGGACATAATTTGGGAACAACGTAACCGTTGCGAGGGTGTCTGATGGCTTTACAAACCCTCTTAATGTCAGCAAATCAGGCGCTTACGGTCTGCTTTTGTGCATTAGCTTCAGAAAACACGGCCATTGTCGTCGATTTTCTTTACAAAGCGGCGAGAAAATGGCAGGCGGCGACGGCTGAGCATTCGCTAAATCCTTGAATTCCTGCCCTCCCGGGCAGAATTGGCACAGGACTTGCTTTGTATTCCCTGCCCAAGCGAAGTGTAACTGTGTTCGGGTATTCGTAACCGGTCAGAAACAGGATTTAGACGCCAGAAGAACAATAACTACAAAAACAATATGATCCAGATCCAATTACAATAATAAAGCATCTGTCTCCGGTCACCTGATTTACAGTTACCTCTTTTGCAAAAAAGAGAGAAATTGGCCCCGCCGCTAACGCCGCGGGGCTTTTTCTTTGGCGCAGGGCTCAATCCGCGCCGGGGCCTGCAGGCGGGGAATGAGAAGCAGCGCATTGCGGGCCGAGCCTTGCTCGGGCAGGCTGGCGGCCATGTTCAAGACCATTCGCATTTCGATCCTGCTGTTCGTGCTGTTCTTCGTCGCGGTCAGCACGTGGCTGACCCAGGCGCGCAGCACCGACTGGGAGGACAGCCTCTGGGTCAGGCTCTACCCGATCAATGCGGACGGCAGCGCCGCGGCCGCGAGATACATCGAAACGCTCGAAGTCTCCGATTTCAACGAAATCGAAACCTTTCTCGAGCGCGAAGCAGAACGCTGGCGCCCCGGAGTCGAGCGACCGGTGCGGGTCGAGCTCGGCGACGTCGTGCAGGAGCAGCCGCCGGCACTGCCGCAATCGCCGAACATGGCCTCCGTGATGTGGTGGTCACTCAGGATGCGCTGGTGGGCCCGCCGAATCACGGCCGACGAGGACGCAATCGCACCGGACGTCCGCATCTTCGTTCGCTATCACCGCCCTGACCATGCCGTGACGCTCGAGAACTCGGTCGGGCTGCAAAAAGGCATGGTCGGCATCGTCAACGGATTTGCCAGCCGTCGTTTTCGCGGCCGTAACAACGTCGTTATCGCACACGAACTGTTGCACACGCTCGGTGCGACCGACAAGTACAGCCCGACAAACGGTCACCCGGTCGGTCCCGACGGCCTGGCCGAACCCGAGCGAGAGCCCCTCTATCCGCAACGCTTTGCCGAGATCATGGGCGGGCGTATTGCGCTCGCAGAGCACGACTCCGTCATCCCCGACAATCTCGGCTACGCCGTCATCGGACGCCTGACCGCCAGCGAGATCAAACTGATTGACTGAAGTGGTTTCGCCGCACCGCGGCCTGGGATAGGCTCGGCGCATGAGCAGTACCGGGCCGGCATTGTTTTCTGGAGAGGATCTGCGCGTGGCGGTCGCGGGTCGCACACTCGTCGAGGCGCTGACGTTCGAAACGGGGCCGGGCGAGTTGCTCGCTGTTCTCGGCCAGAACGGCACGGGCAAGACGCTCACGATGCATACGCTCGCAGGCCTGCGGCGGCCGGCGCGGGGACGGGCCCTGCTGCGTGGCCGGGACGTGGCGGCGACCGACCGCCGGCAGACGGCCAGGGAACTCGCCCTGCTGCCGCAGCGCGTGGATGACATTTTCCCGGCAACCGTTCTCGACACGGCCATGATCGGGCGACACCCGCACATCGGTCGCTTCCAGTGGGAATCGGACCGCGACACGGCGATTGCTGAGGACGCTCTCGCGGCCGTCGGCCTCGATAACCTCGCCGGGCGGGACGTGTTGACGCTGTCCGGAGGCGAGCGGCGGCGACTGGCGATCGCGCAGGTGTTGACGCAGCAACCCGATGTCTACCTGCTCGACGAACCCACCAACCACCTCGACCCGCAGCACCAGCTCGACGCCCTGCGCCTGTTTCGCGCGCGGGCCGACAATGGTGCGGCCGTCATCGCCAGCCTGCATGACGTCAACCTTGCAGTGCGTTATGCCGATCGCTGCCTGCTGCTGTACGGCGACGGCCGCTGGGACCTCGGGGCGACTGGCGACGTTCTCGACGAGCAACGACTGTCGGCACTGTACGCGACGCCGATGGAGGCACTCGACTGGCGCAACACGCGCCTGTTCATCGCATCAGGCGACGTATCCTCTCAGTAGCGGCAGGTAGGTCCCGTGCAGCGCAGGATTGGCTGCCAGGACGGACCGGGTGTCGAGACCCGGCGGCTCACCGTTGAGGTCGGTAAAGACACCGCCGGCCTCGGAAACGATGATCGACAGGGCTGCGATGTCGAGTATGTTGACGTCCGACTCGATGACGGCTTCGATCTTCCCGGCTGCCAGCAGGTGATAGTGATAGAAATCACCGTAACCGCGAATGCGGTCCGCCCGTTCGACAATGCGGCCAAGGCCGGCCCAGCCATCGCTGCCGGCGAGTGACTTGAGATTGCCGGTCGAGACGGCAGCACGATCAGGATCGTCGATTCGACTGACGGTGAGTGAACGGCCGTTCAGCCACGCGCCGGCACCTTCTTCGGCCCAGGCCAGTTCGTCCATCATCGTGCCGCTCGATACACCGAGCACTATCCTGCCCTCGTGCATCAGCGCGATCTGGGTAGAGAAGAACGGGTACTGGCGCACGAAACCCTTGGTGCCGTCGATAGGATCCACGAGCCACAGATAGTCGGCATCCTCCTGCGTACGGCCGGTCTCCTCGCCGAAGAAGCCGTGCTCGGGGAACTCGCCAAGAATAATCTCCCGGATTGCCTGCTCGCACTCGACGTCAGCCTGGGTCACCGGCGTGCGATCTTCCTTGGTCGTGACCGTGAAGTTGCCTGCATAGTAGGTCTTGCTGATGTCGGCTGCTTTGCGCGCCGCAGCCAGCGCCACCTTCAGGCAGGCCGAACCGCTTCCTTCGTCATAAGTATCCACGGAGCGAACTATGGCGGCATCGGAGCGTCGAAACAAGCACGTTCCTTGACAGGGTCTCGGGCGCTACCTATCGTCCCGCCATGGGTAATCGACTCAGCAAGATTTACACGCGAACCGGCGACGAGGGCACGACAGGCCTCGGCGACGGCACACGCACGACCAAGGACGCGGCCAGGGTCGAAGCGTATGGCACGGTCGACGAAGCCAACAGCGCGATCGGCCTGGTGCTGGCCGGCGAGGCCGTTCCGGCGGCGGTCCATGCCTGTCTGACCGAAGTCCAGCACGACCTGTTCGAGCTCGGCAGCGAATTGTGCATCCCCGGCCATCGCGCGATCACTCAGGAATTCGTCGACCGGCTCGAGCACGACCTCGACGAGTTCAACGCCGACCTGCCATCACTCAAGGAATTCATACTGCCGGGCGGCGGTCCGTCGACGGCCGCGTGTCATCTCGCGAGAACCATAGTCCGCCGCGCCGAGCGACGCGTCTTCACGCTGTCCCGAAACGAGGACGTCCGCCCCGAGGCGATCCGCTATCTCAATCGACTGTCGGACCTGCTGTTCGTCGTCGCCCGCGTCCTGGCCCGCTCCGAGCAGGGCAAGGAAGTGCTCTGGAACCGAACGCGGGGACAGTGACCCGAACTCCGAATTCCGGGGACAGTTGACCTGACTCGTCAAGGTGCGAGTCTCGTTCAAAAGGTAAACTGTCCCCGGAATTCACCACTTCATGGAGAGTCCGGGTCACTGTCCCCGCGTTGTCCCTGCGTTCGGTTGCGGCGCGCGCGATCCAGCGCAAGGCAGCCGGACCGGCCCGCCAGTGCGAGACGCGGGGAGGGTCGCCCGATTGTCTCGTCGGGAAGCAGGAACTGGTTGCCGTAGCGGTTCGCTGCCAGTTCCGGCCAGCGTTCCCACTCGGCGAACGCCTCATCGCCGAGGTTGGCGCCCGCGAGCATGACCTCCGGATCGCGGTCGACCACGGCCTCGGCATCGACGGTGGGGGCGAACTGGTCGAGGTCGTCGAAAATGTTCCGGCCACCGCAGATCGTGATGATCTCGCTGATGAAGTGCTCGCGGTTGACGGTGTACAGCGGCCGGGCCGAGACCTGGAAGAACACGTCGATCGGGGCGTCATCCCGGTGCGCTGCGCGCAGCTCGTCGAACGCCGCCTCGAAGCGGCTGGCCGCCTGCTCTGCTGCCTCCTCCCGCCCGGTCAGCTCCCCGACGCGCCGGAGGGCCGCGGCCACGTCATCGAGATTGCGCGTTCTGATCGTTTCCACGCGATAGCCGCGTTCCCGCAACTCGTCGATCGCACGGGCCGACATGCCACTCTCCCAAGTCAGCACGAGGTCGGGCTGCAGCAGGGAAAGCTGTTCCTGGTCGATCATGAAAGCGTCGCCCACCATCGGCAGATCGAGCACCTCGCGTGGAAAGTCGGACCACGCGCTGACCCCGACGAGCTGCTCCTCCGCGCCGACGACGAACATCATTTCAGCGAGGTGGGGAGCGAATGTCACGACCCGCTGCGCCGGCCCATCGCCGGCATGCGGTTCATCGCTACGAGAGCAGGAGCATGACAGCGAAAAGACGATGACCAGCGCAAACGCGCGGATCACTGCGTGAAGCCGTACAGGGTCATGGCGGCGATGATGACAGCCCAGATGAGGAGCAGCCTGAAGACCAGGTGGTTAGCTGCCTCGGCGCCGCGAATGGCACGCTCCTGCGGCGATTCGTCGGGGCGATCCTGCAGCGCGAGCGCCGCGATGCCGACCCTCGCCAGCAGGTGCTCGCTGCGTTCGGACGTCGTCAGGCCGCGATCTTCGCCCGGGGCTCGCAGCGCGGCTATGGCCTCGTCCATGTGCCCGGCGGCCGCATAGCCGATCGCCGTCAGCCGCGCCGGAATCCAGGCCAGCCAGCCGTGCAGCATCTCCGCGGCATCGCGGATACGCACCGCACCGCCGTCGTCCGTCCCGGCGCGGGACGCGTTGAATACGGCCCGGCGGCGCATCAGGTCGGTCACCCGGTAGGCCCAGGCGGCAAGCGGGCCGAGGACGACGAACCAGAAAACGACGGCAAACAGGCGATTGTTGGCCTGCACGCAGACCGCTGCCTCCACTTCGTGGGCGCGTTCAGTCGGATCTTCCGAGACATCGCCTTCGACGATTGCCTTGGCCGCGCTGCGAATCTGCTCTTCGTCACCCGCTTCGAGGGCCCTGCAATAGGCGGTAACCTCTTCGCCAATGTCGCTCGGACCCAGCGAGAAAAACAGTACGATGACGGCCAACAACAGGTACGTGAACCCTGCCAGCGTATCGCCGAGGAACCAGATGACCGCGAAGACGGGCAGCACCAGCACGATAGCGAGCAGAATGGCGGGGATGATCGCCGGCCAGTTCGCGAGGCGCTCGGCCTGACGGAAACCGGCATCGATGATGCGGTCCAGCCAACGCATGCGGCGCCAGTGGAATAACTGCGTCGCAAGACGTTCGATGACAAGTCCGATGAGCAGTGCGATCAGGTTCATGGCGCGCCTTTTATATCCCCGAGGCCATCATACAATCTGAGCCAGTCGAAAGCAGGGCCCGGATCGGTTTTGCGTCCCGGCGCAATATCGCTGTGCGCGGCGATCTCGCGCGGGGTGATGGCGGGGTACGCCCGGCAGATCGCCCGGATCGCGGCCACGAGGACCGGGTACTGGCGGTCGTCGTAACGCGTTTCGTCCTCGCCTTCGAGTTCGATTCCAATCGAGAAGTCGTTGCAGCACTCCCGGTCGCGGAAACGGGACTCGCCCGCGTGCCAGGCGCGCTCGCCGAGCGGCACGAACTGAATCACGCTGCCGTCGCGCCGGATCAGAAGGTGCGCCGACACCTTTACGCCACGGATTTCAGAGAAAAAAGGGTGCGCGTCCCAGTCCAGCGTGTTGGTGAACAGCGCCTCGATCTCCGGACCTCCGAACTGCCCGGGCGGCAGGCTGATGCCGTGCACGACGATCAACCCGGGTTCGGCGCCGTCGGGGCGAGCGTCACGATTGGGGCTCGGCCGGAACTCGGCGCGGTCCAGCAGGCCGGTGGTTTTGTCCACATTGAATAGGCATGATCTGTCGGTCATGAAGACGAGGCTATTTGTTTCTCGCGAGCTGATCAACGGTGCCGAGGCCGTCATCGAGGGAGAACGGGCACGCTACCTCGGCCGCGTGTTGCGGCTGCGCGTCGGCGATGAACTGGGGGTCTTCGACGGCGCCGGCACGGAATGGTCGGCAACCATTGCGGCGATGACCCGCAGCACCGCAACCCTCGAACTGGGCGACACCCTCGAAACGCAGACGGAATCCCCGCTCGGGATTCACCTCGTCCAGGGTATTTCGCGCGGTGAGCGCATGGACTTCGTCGTGCAGAAAGCGACCGAACTCGGCGTCGCGCGCATCTCCCCGGTGCTGACCGAGTACGGCGTGGTCAAACTGGACGAGCAGCGCGCCGCAAAGCGACGCGAGCACTGGGAAGGCGTGGCGGCCAGCGCATGCGAGCAGTCGGGGCGTACGCGCCTGCCGCTGGTCGATACGCCGCTGACCCTCAAGGCATGGTTCGGCTCCGGGGCGTCCGATGCCGACGCGCACCTCATACTCACGCCGGCCGCCGCGACCTCACTCGTTGACGTTGCCGCACCGCGCAACAGGGTCTGTATCCTGATCGGCCCCGAAGGCGGTTTCAGCCCGACCGAGTACGAGGACGCCGGAATCGCCGGGTTTCGCGCGGTATCGCTGGGACCGCGCACGCTGCGCACCGAGACCGCGACGGCGGCCGCACTGGCCGTCATGCAGGCGAAGTGGGGCGATCTTTCCTAGGCCTGCAGCAACTCGCGGGCCAGCATTGCCTCGAGCTTCTCGAGGTCGGGGATCAGCGGGAACTCGTTGATCATCTTGACGCGGCACAGCACGGGTGCTGCGTCGGGCCAGCCGTCAGGACACCGAAGTGCCCTGACTTGAGCTTGCCGGTGCTGCCGTAGAACACGACGATTCGGGTGCGTCCTGTCGTGGCCGGCTTGTCCTTTCCGATGGCGCCCTCAAACGCCATCACCGGCAGCTCTCTGCCGTTCCAGCCGAGCTTGCCCATCATCCAGTCGTGCGCACCGGCCTCCTGCTCCGGCGCGGTGTAGCGGACGACCTCTGCCACGCACGCGCGCGGCACGATCAGCCGCTCCCCGTCGAGCGGGATCAGCAGGCTGTAGAGTTCTTCGCTTGCGGAGCTCACGGCAGTTCAATCCCTTTCTCTTCGAGCTGGCGGCGGATCGCATCGAGGAGCTGGGCATCCTGGTAAGGCTTCCCGAGGTAGTCGTCGACGCCGAGCTCAATCGCCCGGGCACGGTGTTTGTCGCCAACCCGCGACGTGATCATGATGATCGGCACGTCGGAAATGCGCGGATCGTTGCGCACATGCGACGCGAATTCATAGCCGTCCATGCGCGGCATCTCTATGTCCAGCAGGATGACGTCGGGCATGTGATCCTGCATCACGCTGATCGCATCGAGCCCGTCTTTGGCCGTTGCGACCCGCAGGCCGGTGCGTTGCAGGAACCGCTCGGTGACACGGCGAACCGTGATCGAGTCGTCGACGACGAGTGCCAGCGGCCGGTCGTCGCTCGGTGCCGGCGCGGCTGTCCTGATTTCGACCACGGGCGCACCCGTGCGGACGAGGGCGTGGATGTCGAGGATCAGGATGATCTTGCCGTCGCCGAGGATCGTCGCCCCGGAGATGCCGCGGATACCAGCCAGTTGCGGACCCAGCGACTTGACCACGATCTCGCGGCTCGCGAGCATCTCGTCGACGAGCAGGGCGGCCGAGTACTCGCCGGCCTGCACCAGAATAATCGGTACCGACGTGTCGTCTTCGGGCAGCTTGGCCGCCTGGCCGCCGAGGTACATGCCCAGGTGCCGGAACTTGTAGGTCTGCTCACCGTACTGGTAGCTCGGTTCGGACTGGCTCAGCAGGTTTTCGAGTTCGACGCGCGGAACTCTCGCGACCCCTTCGACCGATGGCAACGGCAGCGCGTAAACTTCCTCGCCTGTGCTCACGATCAGCGCCTGCGTGATGGCGAGCGTGAATGGCAGGCGCACCGTGAAATTGGTGCCCTGCCCCGTGACCGATGAAATGCGCAGCGATCCGCCGAGTTTTTTCACTTCGTTCGCAACGACGTCCATGCCGACGCCGCGACCCGCTGCCTGTGTCACGGAGCCGGCCGTCGAAAAGCCCGGCTTGAGGATCAGGTCCATGATCTCCTCGTCCGTCACCTTGTTATCGGGCTGCAACAGGTCCTGCTCGTAGGCCTTGCGCCGGATCGCCTCGACATCGAGGCCCGCACCGTCGTCCGCGACATCGATGACCATCTCCGCGCCCTCGCGATGCAGGCGGATCGTGATACGACCGACGGCCGGCTTGCCGGCAGCCTGCCGCTCGGCCGTGGTCTCGATGCCGTGCACCACGGCATTGCGCAGCATGTGTTCGAACGGCGGCAGCATCTTGTCGAGAACCTGCCGGTCGAGCTCGCCCGATGCGCCTTCGACGGCCAGTTCGACGCGCTTGCCCGACTCCTCGGCAACCTGGCGCACGAGGCGCGTCAGGCGCGGCACGTGTCGCTCGAACGGCACCATGCGGGTGCGCATGAGGCCATCCTGGAGTTCCGCCGTAACCCGCGATTGCTGCACGAGCAGGCTTTCGGCTTCGTTGGTCACCGACTTGAGCAGGTCCTTCAGGCTGCTTAGGTCGTTGGCCGATTCGGCCAGTGCGCGCGACAACTGCTGGATGTTCGAGTAGCGATCGAGTTCGAGCGGATCGAAGTCCTTCGCCACCAGCGTGTCCTGGTGGCTGTGCATGATCTGTGCTTCGGTTTCGATCTCCAGTTTACGGAGCTGGTTCCGCAGTCGCGCGACCGTCGCCGCCAATTCCTCGACATGAAAATCGAACGAGCTGACCTGCTGGTTGAGGCGCGAATGATAAATACTGATTTCGCCGGCGGCATTGAGCAGTTCCTCGAGCAACTCGGCATCGACACGAGCAAACTCCTGGCGCTGCTCGGGCGTGCGCACAGCACGAACTTCGGCCTGCGGTTCGGGTTCGGGCTTTTCGCCCGGCGCAGGTTGGGGCTCCCGTTCTTCGACCGGTTTGGGCTCGGGCTCGGGCTCGGGCTCTTCGACCGGTTCCGTTTCAGGATCCGGTTCCTCCACCGGCTCCGATTCGGGCGTCGGTTCCTCGATCGGCTCGGGTTCGGGCTGCGGTTCCTCGACTGGCTCGGGCTCGGGTTGCGGTTCCTCGACTGGCTCGGGCTCCGACGTCTCGATCGGCTCGGGCGCCGTTCCGGGCGGCTCGTCGTGCTTCGCTCCGCCGATATCCGCCAGTTCGTCGGCCAGCTGCGAGTCCACAATGACCATGCTGACCGTATCGTCGGGTTCGAACGTGAATTCGACGGATGGCGCCGGCTCGACCGCCTGGTCGAAAATGCCGGTGTCGATCTCGGTCTCGTCGGTGACCTCGAATCCGGCCGTGGCTTTCTGGATGCGCTCCTCGAGATCGACCACGGCCCTGACCGGCTTGCCCGCGATCACGAGATCACGCATGCGGTGCAGTTCGTCGATGCTGCGCTGCAGCAGCTCTTCGACGGCCGGGGTTCCCTCCACGCGACCCTCGTTGACCGAGATCAGCAACGTTTCTATCTCGTGGCTGAGGTTGCCCATGGCCGTGATTCCGGCCATTCGCGCGCCGCCCTTGAGGGTATGGAGATGGCGCTTGAGTTCCTCCATGTGCTGGGGCGAGCGATCCTTTACCCATTCGAGCAGGGCCTGGTCCGCAGACTCGAGCAATTCGGCGGACTCCTCGGTGAAGATCGCCGCGATCTCGGCATCGTACCCGGGCTCCGCGCGTCGGTCAGCTTGCCCATATGCTCGATCAGGGCGGTGTAGTCGGCGCGGTCCCGGTCGGGGCTGTTGATGTCACCTACGATCGTGTGGATCGCACGCGCCGCCGCCCGCAAGGCATCGAGCCCGGACTCCTGGAAACCGACCTTGCGGTCGTACACGCGTCTTACAAAGCGGTTGAGTGCCGCCGTAACCGCGACGCCACGTTCGACGTTGGCCATGTTCGCGCTGCCATGCAGCGTGTGGCAGGCACGGTACAGCTTGTCCGTCACGTCGAATGGCGGCTGGTGTCCCTCGCAAGCCGCGAGGTAATCGACAATAACCTTGAGGTGCCCGGCCGTCTCCTTGGAGAACACGTCGTAGAGGACCGGGTCCATTTCCAGCGCCGACTGCTCTTCCGGGGCCACCTGCGTTTCGGGCCGGCTGATCTGGAGCACGCTGGCGTTGGGATCCCCTTCCGCGAACGCATTGGCACGGGCAATCAGCAGGCTGATATCGGTACGTGGTTCCGTGCCGGCTTCGAGCTGTTCGACGAGCTCGGGTACCGCTGCGGCGGCCTCCTCGATGAACTCGACCATCGGCGGCGTGCGTCGCAGGGTCCGGTTGATCAGCCTGTTCAGGAGGTTCTCGACGGCCCAGCAGTATTCGCCGACCCGCTCCGCGCCGACCATGCGCCCGCTGCCCTTGAGAGTGTGGAACGAGCGCCGGACCGTGATCAGCGTTTCGAGATCGTCGGGCGTCTCCGCCCAGGCCGGCAGGTGCCGCTTGATCGATGCGATCTCTTCCTTGGCTTCCTCGATGAAAAGTTCCAGCAACTCGGGGTCGAGATGCTCGGCCGTCGGAGAAACGACCGGCACCGGTTCCGGCTCGACGGCCCGGGGCTCAACCGCAGCGGCCTCCTCGAGTGATGCCTCTGCCGCGGCCTCGATGTCGAGCGCTTCGAGCTTCTGCGTGGCGACCGGTGCGGCGGGTTCCTCGAACTCGAGCTGCTTCAGGCGCTGCTCGACATCGCGCAGCACGGCGAGGCAGGCCTCGGCATTGTCGAGCATGTACCAGGGCTCGCTGCGGCCGGCCTTGACCGTTTCCATGTAGTACTCGATGCTGACAATGGCGTCGGCAAGCCGGTCCGTTTCCTTTTGTGTCAGTATCTTCGGGCCGCCGGCACCGAGGATCGCGTTGACGAGTTCGCCGATCCGGTCGATGACCTCCATCGCACGCGTCTTGTCGAGCATCAGCAGTCCGGCCTTGATGCCGTCGATCAGAGTCGGCACGTTGTCGAGGCCAACCGATGACGCCTCGTCGCCCATACCCTGGCTGAACGTCTCCTTGATCCGGGCGAGGTTGATGATGCATTCCCGCATCACAGACTCGGCAACCTTGCGGAAGTCCTCCTGCTGTTCGGCGGACATGCCGTCCGCGGCTGGCTCTTCCGGTACGGGCTCCACGACGTGGGTGAGGCGCAGCAGTTGTTGATCCAGTCGATCTTCGACGCGCAACAGCGTCGAGGCGATATCCAGGATCACGCCTTCGCTCGCAATCCCGCCTTTTTCCACGACGGCCTTCAGCCGGTCGATTTCTCCGTCGATATCGCCCCGCAGCTGGCCGAGACCGAGCACACCGAGCGTGTCGCTGATCTTCTTGAGCAACTCCAGTTGCGGCACGAGATCCGACGACTTGTTCAGGCCGGTGCGCACGAAGATGTCGAGTACGTCCTTGACGCGCCCCAGGTCCTCGCGGATCGCCGCACCGACGGTTTCCATGAGCTTCGCGCTCGGTGCCGACAGCGCTTCGCGCGCATGCTCGACCTGCTCGTCACCCGGGATCAGTTCATCGAGGTTGAACGCCGCACGAATGCGGCTGATACGCTCTCCGGCCGTGGTCGAACGTGCGACGTAATACAGAAGATTGTTGACGAGATCTTCGACCGGATGCTGGTCGTACGCCGCGGCGCCCTCGTCGATCATGAACTTGAGCTGCCGATCCGCCTGCCCGAGCAGGCGCTTCAGCGCCACCGAGGTCTCGAGGCCACCGTCTTGCAGCGACTCCAGGACGCCGCCGACGACCATCCACATCTGGAACATGTCGTCGCGCGTGGCTGCCTGTTCGAGCGCGGCTGCTACCTGCTTGAGCGTCTCCAGATGGCGTGCGTTCTCGCCGCCCTTGATCCACCCGAGCAGCGCGAGCTGGTATTTCGGGCGCAGGCGGCGCGCGACCAGCACCGGATCCTCGCCGGATCCTTCGCGCGGTCCACGCTGGTCCTCCGATCGCGTCGGTGCCAGGTTGAGCAGCAACAGCGTACCCTCGGACAAAAGGGGTTCGCCGCGCGCAGCACGCAGATCGTTCAGCATCGGCAACAGGACCAGCGCAATGTCGCGCCCGCCGCCGAGGATCCGTTCGATGTAGATCGGCAACTGCACCATCGACCGGGTCAGGGCATCGAGCCCGTCCGCGCGGCCCACGTCCGAACGCAGTCTCGCCAGGTGCTCGCAGCATTTTTCCATTTCCTCCACGAGCAATGCGGCGCCGTAGGTCTCGGTCATGCGCAGCGCACCGCTTGCCTGGTGCAGGAGCTCCGCGGTTCGGCTCAGGGCCGCCGCGCCGCCGCGGCCGTCGACGCAATCCTCGAGTGCGAGGTGCGCGGTGCGAATCGTCTCCATGAGCTCATCGGCGACGATCGCCAGCGCACTGACAGCGCCGCGTGCCTCATCGTCGCTGATCATTTGCTCTTGTAAGCCCGTATCGCCCGTCATCTGGTCGTCCGTGTCGCTTGCCTATGCCTTCCCGGAATTTTCCTAGCCCGTCTTCGCCTGCGGCTTGGGCTTGGGCTGCGGCCTGGCCTCGGGCCGCGCCGGTTGCGGCGCGAGGTTGGCGCCGCTCCGCTGCAGCGCATTCGCCTGCATCATCTCCGGCGGCAGGGTAAAGCCCTCGACCGTCTTCCTGAGCTCGGTCGCCAGCTGCGAGAGCTTCGATATCGACGCGGCCGTCGCGCCCGTGGCCTTGCCGGTCTGGGCGCCGATCTCCTTGAGGCGCGTCGTGCGGCGTGTCACGTCGGCAGCCGCACCCGCCTGTTGCCGGGCCGAACCCGAGATGTTCTGCACGAGGCTGGCGATCTGGTTCGAAACCTGCTCGATCTCGTCGAGCGCGGCGCCCGCGTTCTCGGCGAGAAGCGCACCGCCGACGACGTCGGTTGTGCTGCGTTCCATCGACACGACGGCCTCGTTCGTGTCGGACTGAATCGTACGCACGAGAACCTCGATCTGCTTGGTCGCATTCGTTGAGCGCTCGGCCAGGCGTTGCACTTCGTCGGCAACCACGGCGAACCCGCGCCCGGCCTCACCGGCCATCGACGCCTGGATGGAGGCGTTGAGGGCGAGGATGTTCGTTTGCTCGGCGATGTCATTGATCAGTTCGACGATGTTGCCGATCTCCTGCGAGCTCTCGCCGAGCCGCTTGATGCGCTTGGAGGTCTCCTGGATCGTTTCGCGGATCGCGTTCATGCCGTCGATCGTGCGGCGCACGGCTTCCCCACCCTTGTGCGCAACCTCGACCGAATGGCGGGCGACGTCCGACGAACGTTCGGCGTTACCCGATACTTCCTCGATCGACGCGGCCATCGACACGATCGATTCGGTCGCGGCGTTGATTTCTTTGGCCTGGTTGTCCGCCGCTCTGGCGAGGTGCGCGGCCGTGTTTTCGGTCTGCTTCGTCGCCGTATCGACCATCAGGGCCGTATCGTTCACCGTTGCAACGAGCTTGCGCAGCTCTTCGATGGCGAAGTTGAAGGAATCTGCGATCGTGCCCGTGATGTCCTCGGTGACCGTCGCTTCAACGGTCAGGTCGCCATCCGCAAGACTGCCCATCTCGTCAAGCAGCCGCAGGATGGCTTGCTGGTTACGATCGTTCTGCGCCGCCTGCTCCCGCGCCATTCGTTCGAACACCTCTACCTTCGAATGCAGTGCCTGCAGGACGAGCACGAGAATGAGGGCGAGTCCGAGCAGGCCGACCGGAATCCACGGATTGCTGAACAGGCCGAGAATGCCGCCGCCTCCGCCACTGCCGTCGTAGGCCGATTCGAGCAGACCGGCAGCGCCCTGTTCGACCTGCGCCACCGCGGCGCCGAGGCCCGCGATGTCCTCGATGTTCGCGGATACCGTGGCGACCTGTTCCTCGAGGCTGGTGATGACGGGGAGCAACGGCGCCACCGCCGTTTCCCCGCCCTCGTTGTCGAGCGGACGAACATCGAGTTCCGATGCATCGCCGTTCAGGCCGTCGATGACGGCGCGCAGGAACGTCACGTCCTCGCCGCTGGGGCTCTGCTTGAAGGTCCGGCCCGCACTCAGCTCTCCCAGCGAGATGGTCACCTCCACCGTCGAGGTCTCCACGTCGGGGGAGGTGGAGACCCGGTAGACCTGGCGGATCTCCTGGTCCCAGGTGGGACGACCGGGCTGGTGGTTCGCGTCGGTGGCCTTCAGGAGACGCAGCTCCGGCCGTCCTCCCGCCGTGTAGATCCGCTCCGGGTCGTAGTCGCCGATGGTGTCGCCCACGGCGGTGATGTAGGTGGTTGCCAGCATCTCGTCCCGGGCCAGGGGCGTCCGCAGCGCCAGCCAGAGCCCGCTGGGATGGATGAAATAGTCCTGCCCCGGGATCAACGCCCGGAACCACCCCGATTCCACCACCCGCCCCCCTCCGCCCTCCGCCACGGCATCGGCCTGGATGTAGCCCTCCACCTGCTGTCGGGCCGCCGGGTTGGCGTCGAAACGGTAGAGCTGGACCGGCTGGATCCCCGGCACGACGCTGGGCGCAGCCGAGCCGGCGTCCAGCGCCAGGATATCCAGAGGCGGGTAGTCGGTGACCTCCTCCGGATCCACCAGGAAGTAGAACTGGCCCCGTGCGAAGACGGCGTCGTCCAGGACCAGGGTGTCGGACTGGA
>JARRMH010000122.1:0-8129 GCA_037386205.1 Woeseiaceae bacterium
GCGTGGCGGCAACGGCGGCATCCACCATACCGACGACCGGGATCTCGAGTTCCATCGCAATACCGAGAAGCAATCCCAGCGCGTCCTTGTTCATGAAAGGCGGAACCGCGAGCGCGAGCCTGTCCCCGGGCTTCGCGACGCGCTGCCACAGTACCGCGAGCTGTTCGCTGGCGAGATCGGCGGCGGTCAGGTGCTGGAAGCGGCGATCGGGCAGCGCCTCCGTCGACAGGTTGGCCCAGTAGCGATTCTGGATGCGCCGCGGCTCGAGGCTCGCGCTTTCCCACGCCTCCTGACCGGTCACGAGGCCATCATCTCTGAGCAGAACATAGCCCGGCTCCCGGCAAAGAATCCGGTCACCGTCGCTGAACAGCAGTCCCGCGTCGTTAAGATGTGCAGCCAGTAAGGTCACGTTTGCGTTCCCCTCTCCTCTAGTCTGACTTCAGGTGGCGAATCACCTTGTCGTCGCAGTAGTTCTCGGTATCAAAAACCAGTCGCTCCTGCATGAGCTGGAGCTGATGCACGAGGAACATCAGGAAAATCGAAATCAGCAGGGCGATGAACGTCGAGTTGAATGCGACACCGAGGCTCATGGTCACGCCCGCGATATCGCCCTGTACCGCCTTGTCTGCCTGGGCAAGCGCCTCGCCGATACCGCGTACCGTGCCGATGAACCCGATGGACGGGATGGCCCAGGAGATGTAGCGGATCATCGCGAGCTCCGATTCAAGTCGCTCGGCTTCCGATTCGCACAGCGTGTGCGTGCTGGTCGACACGTCCTGGATGCTGCGCGTGGACGCGAACCGTCGCAGCGCATTCAGCAGGGCACGCGGCAGCAGCATCCGCTGCCGGTCCTCTGGCAAAGCCTGCACCTGGCGCGCAAACTCGCGCGTATCCTCCGGCAGTATTCGCATGCCTTCGGGTACCGGTATCAGGTCGACATCGAGCAATTTGCGTTCGGCACTGAGCTTCACCGCCTTGTAGCCCATGATGGCGAGCGCCCAGAACATCAGCACAAAACAGGCCTCCTGCTCGAAATCCTTGACGAGCACCCACACGCTGCGCTCGCGCACGTAATCGGGGTCCTGCTCGGCCAGCATGTTTTGCTCGGCGATGACTTCGGCTGCGTTCGGACGCACCACAGACACGTAGAACGCATGCACCACGATGATGGCTATCAGCAGGGCGAATAGCTGGTAGATGAATTCGGACGACATCCCCTGTTTCATGCTGTGGTCCTAGATATCCACCGGAAAGGAGACCGACAGGTCTTCGGAGATCTGCTCCGAGGGCCGGTAGTCGGAGGGAGACCTGTCGGCAGCCGCGGACCGCTCGGGCACGGCGGGCGCGGCGGTCCGAGTCCTGCGCCAGCGCAGGCGCAAGCGCGAAGCACATCAGCAACAACGTCAGTCGCAGTCGATACATGAATCCTTCTCCGCCAACAGGCTAAAGCCTTAGACCGATACTCTGCCGGATTGTCTCACGAAAATTAACCCGCACCGGCGTCCGCTAATCGGCGAAACGGGCAATGCGGAATCCGATATCGGGTCGTGCCTCGGACCCGAAGTCCCGATAGCTCAACCGAAGTTGCGAGCGCCCGGCATGCCGCCAGCTCGAACCCCGGATCACGCGGCTCGTGCCGCGCTCCGGCCCGGTCGGGTCGACCACCGGCGTCGTGATACCCGGGGTAATGTGCCCGCCTCACGCTGCCCCGCGTACCGAATCGCCAGCACCCACTCGGCTTCAGTGGGCAGGCGGTAACCATCGGTCAGCGGCAACGCGGCGACCCACTTGCCGAACTCGCGCTTGTAGGCCGGCGTGCGGCCCTCTCTCTGGCTGAGCCAGTTGCAGTATTCGATCGCGTCCTCCCAGGTGACGTTCGCGACCGGGTTGTTGTCCGCCGCGAGGGAAGGGTGCACGCTGGCACCGGAATCGTGATTGGCCCGAAACTCGGCGAATTCTTTGTTGGTGACCTCGTTGACGCTGATGAAGAACGGTCGCGTGATCGTAACCGGCACGATCACCTCGTTGGCACGCCGCCCCACTTCGGCGCGCGACGCACCCATCGAGAAGGTCGCAGGCTCGACCCGACGCAGGGTTTGTCCGCCGGGCGACTGCAGCGTCTGCGCGATTTTCGCCGCAGCGATAGCCTCCTCGGACCTGAGGCTCGCGGTCAGCGTCTGCGGGTAACCCGGCCGCGGCGTCACCGTTCGCGACCAGCTTTCATAGCCGGGTCGCCGGACCTCGATTGTGTGCGGAGCGGAGCTCAGGCGGACCGTCGTCCTGCCTTTGCCACGCGCCCTGCCGTCTACGTACACGGTCGCATCCTCGGGCCGCACCTCGACGGTCACGGTGCCGAGGCGCGCCGACAGGTCGACGGTAATCGACTCGGTCGTGTTCGAGGCCAGGCGAAGATTGCGTTTGGTCACCCCGTAGCCGGCTTTCGACAGGCCGATCTCGTAATCGATATCGGGCGACAGCGACAACGTTATCGGCGATTGCCCCCGGTAACGGCCGTTGACCGTGACATTCGCGGCTCGCGGAATCGTATTGACCACGAGCCGCGCATCGGCCGGCTGCAGCCGCACGAGCGGCAGCGCCTGCTCGACATTGGGCTCGGCGACAACGGTTCCGTCCCAGGCGGCAAAACCGTCTTTGGCGAGAGTCACCTCGTGCGTGCCTTCGAGCAGCTCGACCGTAGCCGGCGTCACACCTATCTCCGCGTCGCCGGCAAGAATACGCGCGCCGGGCGGTTCCGACTCGATCGTCACCTCGGCCCAGCGAGGCACGAGTTGCACGCTGTAGTACTCGTCCCGGTCGAGGCCCGGGATGTCGACGACTCCCTTAAATGGCAGGAAACGCTCCGATTCGACCTCGACCGTATGCTCGCCGGGCTCGAGTTGCACCGGGCCAAACGGCGCCGTGCCGACCTCGCTGTCGTTGACCGTGACGACCGCGTCGACGTCCGGTTCCACCTCGACAAACAACCGTCCGGGCTTCCTGCGCATCGCCAGCTCGACTGTCATCGAAGGCTCGTCGCCGACCACGAAGGTCTGCTTGACGTCGTAGTAGCCTTCCTTGCGGATGTTCACGGTGTAATCGCCCTTGCGCAGCAACGTGCGGTTGCCGACCGGGAGCCGAAACCAGCCGCCGTCGATGTCGAAAGCGTCCGGTTCGGGCGGATCGATCTCGAACTCCACCGACTTGGCGCTGAACAGGAGATAGGATGCGCCCAACAGCAGAACGAGCAGCGTCCCGACGATGTACTTCAGCGGGCTCGCCCGCTCCTCTTCGATGCGTGCCGAGGTCTCGGCAGCGCGCCGAAACGCCGTGGGCGCGATCGCCTCTTCGTCGGGCAGCTCTTCGTCTTCCGCCGTGTCGGGCGGTCGCGTGACATAGGCGCTGTCCTCGAGACGAACGTCGAGCAACAGGCGGTCGTCACCGGCGCTGACCACGATCCGGCTGCCAAAGAATTCCAGCTCGTCCCCGTCGCTCAGCCGCCGGCTGGCGTCCAGCGTCTCGCCGTTGATCGTCAGGGCTGCAAGGCGGCCGACCGGTTGCACGAACGGCGTGCCATCGAGCAGGTCGAGCAAGGCGACCGCCTCGCCACCGGGCCCCGGAAGACGAAGCTCGCAGTCGCTTCCTGTGCCGACACGAAGGGGCAGTGCGTTACCGGCAACTTCGCGCTCACCTTCGACGTCACGGATGACTATAGTGTCAAAATTCAAATCGGCTCCTCGCAGCGCACGACCACGGGTTGCATGTCGATCTCTGGTGCAACCCTGAATTCGAGTCGGACGTCACGATAACCGGGACGGGCTCCCACCGCTACATAGGTTCCTGGCCTGAGCTCGACTTCCCGGTGACTGAAGTGGCCGAGCTTGCCGACCTTGTAGATGGAAACGGCAGTTTCATTGTCGGACACGAGCTCCACGGTAACCGGTGTGGCAGCCCGCTTTAAGAGACGCGACAGCTCATCGCGCTGGGCGGCGAGTCGCGGGCCGATATCGCCCATCGTGGTGACCCGAATGACGAGAGCCGTCGCCTCCTCCATCACCGCAGGACGCGACAGGCTGTCGGGCTCGGTCAGGTACCCGTCGATCTGCTCATGCAGTGCATGCATGCGGCGCGCCTCGGCCAGCCCGTCGATGGCGAAAGCGAGGTTCGGGTCGATTGCCAGTATCTCCTCGTACGTGCTGGCCGCGGCATCCCAGTGTTCCGACTCCTCGAGCGTATGCGCTTCCTGCTCCAGCATCGCGATGTTCTGCAGCCCGAGGCCCTGTTCGACCTGCATCAGGCCGTCAGCAGGTTCCGGTGAACCCGGAATGAGTTGCTCGGCCATGCGAAATGCCGCGCGCGCTGCCAGGTAGTCGCCGGCCGCCAGCGCATCGAGGCCTTCGGACATGCGCGTGTCGAACTGAATCTTGGTCCGCGTCGCCCGCACGCGCTGGAGCCCGTCGACGGCCGGAGTCCAGTTCGGATCGAGTTCGACCGCCTTGGCAAAGCTGGCCTCGGCCGCGTCGAGTTCGAGCTCTTCCTCGTATTCGAGACCGCGGTCGACCAGGCCCAGCACCGCGTCGAGGTTGCGCGTGCGCTCGAGACCCGCCCGGGCCTCGGGGTGGTTGGGCGTAATCGCAACCGCCAGCTCATAAAGGCGCAGCGCCTCCGTGCGATCCCCGGCCTCGAACGCCGCCTTCGCCCCGGCCAATGCCTTGTCGAATTCCGGCTGGACCCGTTCGAACAGCGGCTCGAGCACCGTCAGGGCATCGAGATAATTGACCTCGGCCGCCGACCATTCCTTGCGCAAATAGGCCTCATCGCCGGCCGTGTAGAACTCCTGCGCTTTCTTGTACTGCGCGGCGGCCCAGCGTTGCACGCCGCGGCGCTCGAGCGTCTCGAAGTCGGACAGCAGTTCGCCGAGGATGCTCTCGACCCTGAACCGCACTTTCTCTTCTTCGTCGAGCCCCGTGTAATCGGCATCGTTCTCGTTGAACTCGATGACCTCGTTGCCCAGCGTCTGGTTCTCCGGAACGATTTCACGCGTGACGCGATTGCTGCCGAGTTCATCTTCTGCAGGCGGTGTATCGGCTGCGACCGGATCCTCGTCGGCCACGATCGCTTCGCCAGGTTGGCCTGCAACATCGCGGTCACCGCGGTCGTCGACAGCATCTGGCAACAGGAACACCACGCCGAGCAGCACGCCGAGCAGAACCACCAGTCCCGTAGTGACGACGCGTGGATTGAGGCCGCCGGACGCAGCAGGAGCCGATTCGCCCGCCGTCGCCTCGCCCGCCGCCGGACGCTTGATCGCGGTAACGCGCTCGATCTCCTGATCTGCGACGATCGGCCGCGCTCCAACCTGGGAACGCGCCGGTCCCGGCCGAAACCCGGCCGCGGTCAGTGCCGCGATCACCTCGCCGGCATCGGGCCGGCGCGCCGCCTCCGGGTCGAGCATCCGGTCGACGAGGTCGATGACGGCCGGCGGTATCTCCTCGCCGTGCGCCGAGGTAAGTGGCTTGTCCTGCACAGGTGCGCCGGCAATCAGCTCATGCATCAGAACACCGAGCGCGTAGATGTCATCGGCGGGCTCGGCCGGTTCGCCCCGCCGGGCCTGCGGACTGGCCGCCACCGCGGAGCCTCCGCTTGCCCTGTCGCCGATCAGCGCCGCAACGCCGAAATCACCCAGGTACGGGACGCCGTTGTGGTCGAGCAACACGTTCGACGCCTTGACGTCTCGATGGACGATACCCTTGCCGTGGGCGTACCGGAGCGCGTCTGCCAGCAAACCGATCGGCGGCAGGATGTCCTCCAGCGCGTGGCCCGTAATCGCGCCGAGGTCGCCCCCATCGACGTACTGCAGGCTGTAGAAGGCGCAGCCCTGATCTTCGTGAAACTCGAATACCCGCACGATGTGCGCGTGCATCAGGCGCAGATTCGCCTGCCACTCGTCGCGCAGGCGGCCGGCCGCGGATGCGGGCACGATCTTGAGCGCCACCGCGGCACTGGTCATCCGGTCCTTTGCGAGCCAGGTGACGGCCTCGCCGCCCCGGCCGAGTGGCCGTTCGAGCGTGTACCTCTCAGCGAGGCGTGTCCCTTTCGTGAGTTCGACCATAGGGCATCACCGGCTGCGCACTACTCGACTGTATCCTCATAGGTCCGCGCGGGAACGCCGACGTCGATCGACTGCGTAAAGCCGGTCTCCGCCTTGTAGATCTCCTTGAGCAGCCTGCGCCAGCCTTCGTACTGCGCCTGGGCCGTGCCCGTAAGGCGCCGCTCCTGGCCCTCCACGTTGACGACCATCGGCGCGGCCTGCGCCCCGAATGATTCGGAGAGCTCTGCGATCGCCGCCACGTGACTTTCGGCCTCACTACCGCGGCGGACGCCGCCGACAATACGATTGAAGCCCTCGGTGATACCGAGGCTCTGCAGCCCGCGATTGACGCGTCGCTGGCGGCGGCTGCTCGAGTTCTCCGTATCCATCGCAAGTGACCCGGCAAGGATCACGACGCCGACAAGCGTCTGGATGCGGGCCGAGCGCTTGACCTGTCGATAGGCCACGGTCTCCTGCCGATGCACCTTGCGCCAGTTGCGATACGGAATCGCGATGCCGTAGTAGAAGTTGGCGTAATGTTCGTTCAGCGTATCCACCACCAGTCGATCACGCTCGCGGATCTGCCGCAGACGATCGACGGTCGGGTCGTTTTCTGCGGGCAGCCGTACCACCTGGAGGATGCCGTCTTCATCGACATCGAGGTGTTCTCCGTAGGCCAGCGGTGACATATCCGCGAAGAATCTGAGCTCCGAAACCTGGCGCGTCTGCTGCAGCTGCTTCGGTGGCAGTTGCGACACGTAGGCATACAGGTCGTTGGATATATCGTTGAAGACCTTCTGGTAGGGGTCGAGGCGCCGGTCACGCCGGTCCGAGTAGGACGTGACGCCCGTCTGCATCTCGTAAGACTTGTCGAACCAGTGACGACCGGCCGCATCCTCGACGGTGATATCGAGCACGACGAATTCGCCGTCGGATTTCTCTATTTGCCCGCTGATGATGACATCGGTAAACGCCTCGCGGGAGGGGATGACGCGCACGGCGCCCCAGTGCCCCGTTCCCTGCAGGGTCGTCTTCAGGTGATAGGCGAGATACTTGGTCTCGGCAAGGCGAATCTCTTCATAGATTCCGGTCTCGCGCGCATCGTTGTCCTCCTCGAGGCCCGGGGCGAATTCCACGATACCGACGTCGAGAAGCTTGGACTCCTCGACCGGCTCATCGGCGACGATGAGATCGCTCTCTTCGGCAACGATGACTTCATTGACGGTACAGCCCGTTGCACCCAGGCAAAAGACCGAAACCAGCAGCCAGACTCTATACATGGTGGGCGATCGCTCTCCTTACATTCCCATGTACTTGCGGTATTCCTCCCAGAGGCGCTCCCGCAACTCGGGATCGTCCTCTGCGAGCGCCGCCTCGCGCAGCTGCTTCGCCACGATGTCCGGATCCTGCAACGCTTCGATGTCGTCGGGCGTTCGCCGCGCGACTTCCTCGGCATCGAGTCCGGCCAGGCCGCCTACGGCACCGGCTTCCCCGGAGTCCTCACCGGAGTCGCCGCCACCGCCACCGCTGCCACCGCCGGACATGGCGCCTGCGGATTGCTCGCCGAGACTGATTGAACCGCCCTGATTGCCGCCCGATCCGGTATCGAATCCTTCGGTGTTACGCGACGCCGAAGAAATCTCCCGCTGCTCCTCGCCGAGGGATTCGTCGAAGTCGCCAAGGGATTTATCGAGTTCCTTGCCGAGTTCCTCGGCCGATGCGGAACCGCCCGGGTATTCGCCAACGCCCCCGGACGTGCTGCCGTCGCCCTGTTCACACCCCAGGCCGCCGCCGAAACCGCCGCCGGTCGTGCCGCCGTCGTTGCAATCCTCGCCACCGGCGCCGCCTCCGCCACCGACGCTGACGCCCTGCGTTCCCTGCATGCCGCCGAGCTGCCCACCGGACGCGCCGCCGCCGGAGCCGCCCATCGAACCGCCGGACGAACCGCCCGAGGAACCGCCGGATGAGCCGCCCATGGAGCCGCCGGACGAACCGCCACCCATCGAGCCACCCGAGCTACCTCCCATGGAACCGCCGGACG
>JARRMH010000123.1:0-6570 GCA_037386205.1 Woeseiaceae bacterium
CAAGCCAAAGGAAGGCGACTGCTGCGTTTTTTGTTCGTACGGGGACACAGAGTGCCCGCCGGTGCAGAACGAAGGGTCGTGTTGCGGATAGAATCGTGCTACGTCAGAAGAGGCTTGATCTTCTCGGCACTGGGCACGGCACCTTCGACGACAATCGCCCCGTTTACGCCTAGCGCAGGGGTCCGCATTACGCCCGCGTTGATGATTGCGTTCATGTCGGTCACTTTCTCTATCGTGTAGTCGACTCCCAAGTCGCAGGCCGCTTCCTCTGTGTGTCGCGCCAGAAGATTGCATTTTTGGCAGCCGCTTCCAAAAATCTCGAGTTTCATAATTACCTCAGGTTTTAAACCAAGTTTCCATAGCCGTACCCGGTAGCTGTCGCCATGACGACTACGAGTACACAGTAAGTCAGGGTCCTTCTCGTACCAAGTATCGAGCGAATAACAAGCATGTTGGGCAACGATAGGGCGGGGCCGGCAAGCAACAAGGCAAGCGCCGGTCCTTTTCCCATGCCCGCCCCGAGTAACCCCTCAACGATGGGCACCTCGGTCAAGGTTGAGAAGTACATGAAAGCGCCGACTACGGACGCGATTGCTGTCGATTGCAGCGAATTGTCGCCGACGGCTGCGGCGACCCATTGGGATGGCATGAGTCCCTCATGCCCAGGGCGTCCGAGCAGGAAACCGGCGACAAATACGCCCGCCAGCAACAACGGCATGATCTGTTTGGTGAAGGCCCACGTCTCACCGGCCCACTCTTCGTCACCGGGGCGCGTCGCTGCAATCAGGACGAGCCCGAGTGCGCCGGTGCCGAACGCGACCTCGGGGACCTCAGGAATCAGCAACGCAAGGATTGCGACCAGAACCGCGAGAACCACCAGCGGAAGAATACTCCATTGCCATTTACGGACCAGCGTAGCGCCAAGCAACAAGGCCAGCGCCGCCGTAATCCACCACTTGGATTCGTAGATCTGGAGCGAGACACCCGCATCCGAATGCGGCCAGTTGGCGAACACGAGAATGCCGACCATCAGCGCGAAAAATATCGCGGTCGTGGCTGCCCTGGTCTCAGTGTTTCCGGCCGCGAAGCCTTGCGTAGCTGCGGCAGCTCGCGTCGATTCTTCCCTGTGGTAGATCAGGTGCATGAGAGCGCCGATGACCACCGCGAAAACGATTGCGCCGACGGCTCGCGCAACGCCCAGCTCGATACCGAGTACCTTTGCAGTGACCACAATCGCCATTACGTTGATGGCGGGTCCGGAATACAGGAACGCGGTTGCCGCGCCCAGTCCGGCGCCGCGGCGATAGATACCGCCAAACAGCGGCAAAACCGTGCACGAGCACACGGCCAACATCGTTCCCGATACGGATGCAATACCGAGCGCAACCGGTTTGGCCGCGTCAGGGCCAAGGTAGCGCAAGACTGAGCCCTGGCTGATATAGACGGACATGGCACCGGCGATGATGAATGCCGGCACCAGGCAAAGAATGACATGCTCCCGCGCGTACCAACGGGTCAGGCGAAACCCTTCGAGCAGGGCATTGTCGACGCGCTCACTACCTACCGGAACAAGGTATATGGCAAGGAACAGCCCGATAAAGAGCAACAGCAGATGGCGCTGCTGGCGATTGTTTCTGTACAGTGAAACCAGACTATTGAACATCTTCCGTGACTAGCACGTCGCCCGACCGACGACCACGAGGAATGATTGCGGAGTCAGCCACAATTTCTCTCCGGTCGATTGCACATCTGGAGCAGGCGTTGAGCGTCCCGAATAAATATCGGTATATCCGACAGTTGATAATGGCTCATCTCGACAATACGTCGCGCCCACTCGGGAATCGAGTGGCTCAACCGATAGTGCATCCACGGTCCGTCCCGGCGGGGCTCAACAATCCCGGCATCCCGCATCAACGCAAGGTGCCGCGAGATCTTCGGTTGCGACGCCTGCAGTGCATGCGTGAGCTCGCAAACACAGACCTCTCCTTCCGACTGAATCAGCATTAGAGCTCTGAGACGTGTCGAGTCAGACAGGATCCCGAATACCAACTCCGGTTTCATGATGCAAAGTATATACGCTTACACATATATATGAATAAGCATATGTCCTTATCGGGACCGAGGTTTGAGGCCCGTGTCTAGAAACTCCTAAACGAACGATTGATAGCTCTGATGACCGAACGCTAGTGGCCGCTCTGAGCCTGTCGCCCTGGCTTCGTAGCAACTTCCGCTGCCCGCAAAAGCAGTCGGTCAGTGAGCTTGCGTTATGATTTCCCCCACTGACCCTCAGCGGACATTGGCTGGTTAGCCCTATCGAGGGGCAACAAGGATGAATAAAGTGCGATCATGTCTGAACCACATCCTCTTGGCGGCTGCACTTTCTACGTCGCTGGCTACTGTCGCTACGGCTGGAGCGCTAGAGGATGAAGTGTTGGCCTCGCAGGGCGCGCGTCTACGCGCAATGATTGACGAAGATGTTGACGCACTCAGTGATCTTCTTGCTGATGATCTGCACTATTCCCATACGAGGGGAAGTGTCGAATCAAAGGCACAATTCCTATCCACGATTCAGTCCAAGAGAATCGACTACCTCGTTGCCACGCCCAAGGATGTCAAAGTCCGCCTGTTTGGTGAAACGGCCGTAATTACCGGCTTGTCTGACATGAAATTGATCTACCTCGGCGAACAATTTGATTTTACGATTCGTTTTCTCGAAGTGTCTCATAAGGTAAACACCAACTGGCAACTCGTGGCGTGGCAGTCCGTGCGGTACGATCCCGATTGAAACGACGGGACTCGCGGATGTCACCAAAGGCATGATCACTAGTTGTTGATCTTCATGCGCCGCCGACAGACGAATGCGATTCGCAAGTTGAATACCGGGGCCATCGATAGATGATCGGCCTCGAGGCTCCTCCACATCAAATAAGGCCACCTGTCCCACCAGAAAGCTACGGGAAGCGGCCTGTCGATGTATCGCGTTACAATTTCTGCATTCGATCTTAACCGGAAGTACTAGCCGAAGTCGAACGGTATATCGATTTCGGTAAGAATTTGGCTATTGAGCTGCATGTTGGCGTGCCGATGCCGGATAGAGTCACCGAATATCCACGGGTCCGGCCTTGCAGAGACTTTCCCGAGTCCAAGTGCGGTTCTTGGGACACCATATATGCCCGGGAGGTCATTGATGAGTCTCTTCTACAAGTTCCAATACTTGGTCGGATTGACACCTTGGGAGAAAATGCCGTCGCTCCCTATTGGTGAACAGGCCTCCGCGCTTCTCGATCGCGAACAGGCGGAGCGTGAGCTACCGCTCGGCCGCGCCCTGGATCTCGGGTGCGGCACCGGATATTGGTCAGTCCAGTTGGCCCAACGCGGATGGGATGTCACCGGAATTGATAGCGTACCGAAAGCACTGCGTGTCGCGCAGCAGCGCGCGCGCGAAGCTGGCACATCAATCAGGTTTGTCAACGGAAGCGTAACCGATCTCGCAAGTGCCGGAATAGAAAACGAATATAGACTTGCGTTGGATTTCGGCTGCGTGCACGGCCTAACACCCGAACAAGTGCTTGCGGCGGCCTCCGAGGTCAGTGCCGTATCGGCGGCGGATGCCACGCTTTTGATGTACGCGTTCTCGCCGATGCGCCGTGGTCCGCTGCCGCGGGGAATTGATCGAGCCGAAATAGAGCACGCATACACTGCTTGGGAGATCGCTGACGAGATCGCATTTGACCTGAGTCAAGCGCCCGGTTTCGTGCAAAAGGCGCGCCCTCGCTTTTATCGTCTTCGCCGCAAACACTCATGACATTTTGAAAATGTGTCGCAAGCGTGCTGAACTTCTTGCATATAAGTCAATCAGCGGTGTCCGCTTGTGGCCGTGAGTACTCATTCGACAGGGAGCGACATGACCGGCTGCTATACTTTGAATTTCAGCCCGTCAGTAATTTTCTTGCTGGCAGGCTCTTGATGACCCTATGTATGGACTCCTCCAACCCAGTTGCCTAGGTTGGAAGGTCGACCAAAACCCAAATGGAGTCCATACATGCGCTATTCAACAACAGTTGGTGTCGACCTTGCAAAGAACGTCATCCAGGTCTCGGTAGTATCCCCACGAGGCAAAGAACTCCTTAATCGATCTTTTACGCGGACCAAGTTTGCGGAGTTCCTGTGCAAACAGAAGCCATCGTTGGTCGCCTTCGAGTCGTGTGCGAGTTCGCACTACTGGGCGCGGACTGCGGAGCGCCACGGCCACAAGGCACGCATCATCCCGGCGAAGGCGGTAGCGCCGTTCCGCCAGGGTCACAAGACGGATGCCAACGACGCACTGGCGGTTGCCGAAGCGGCTCGGCGCCCGAAGATCAAGGATGCGCCAATGAAAACGGTCGAGCAGCAGGGGCTGCAGTCGATCCAGCGCGCCCGTGAGTTGCTGATCCAGGAGTGTGTTGCGCTATCGAACCACCTGCGCGGCATCCTGCTGGAGTTCGGTGTGACGATCCCGCAGGGCTTTGCCTCGTTGCTTCGCGCATTGCCCGACATCCTCGAGGATGGTGACAACGAGCTGCCGGACTTTTACCGGCCCACACTGCATCGTCTGTACGGTCGCATGCTGGATCTGCGAGAAGATATCGAGGCGATGACCAAGGAAGCCGATTTGCTGGTAAAGGCACACGCGGTATGCAACGGCCTGACGGCGCTGGAGGGCGTCGGTCCGATCGGTTCAATGTCGCTGTATTCGGTGCTCGGTTCAGGCGAGGCATTTGCCAACGGCCGCGAGTTCTCGGCCTACATAGGACTGACACCGCGGCAGCTGAGCAGTGGCGGTAAGACCAATATCATCGGTATCAGCAAGAAGGTCGGTAACCGCCGCTTGCGATCGATACTGATCCAGGGGGCGCTCGCCTACGTGTACAAAATGAAGGAGCCGCGGTCGGCGAAGGACCGCTGGCTGAAGGACCTTATCGAGCGAGCTGGGCCACGGCGTGCGGCGGTGGCACTGGCCAACAAGAACGCAAGAACTGCCTGGGCCCTGGTGACCCAGGGGACAGAATATCAACGTCACCGGCAACTGGAGAAAGCTGCTTAGAACGTCCTGCAAACAGAAACCACGATCAGATAAAGATATCTACCCGGTTAAACCTGCACTGCTTTGAGGCCTTGAGCCCACTGACCCTTAGAGGAACCGGGGTGCGCATACATAGAGGGCCAGGAGATAGCGTCTCCAACGAAAGGCCGAATATACAAACGCGTCTGAATTCTGATCAAAGCAACTGTTTGCTAGACTGGAGGAGTCCATATACGAAGCAGCCAGCGCAATGCGCGTCGCGGTGGTGCTTACAACACGCCTCTAACGTTGCTTGGCTGTATAGGACGTTTTCGCAGAAATTGCGGAGCACGGAATGAGAAAAATAGTAAGCCCGGTACTAACTGCATGTGGACTTTGGCTCGCCTCGGCTTTGTCCAGCGCCGCGAAGTTTGATATGTCGGTTGGTGTCCTGATCGCTATCAGACCCGGAGGGAGTGTCATGGCATCTGAACGCGTAAGAACCCGCTGGCTTTGGGCTGCGCCCGCACTCCTGTCCCTGGCTCTCGCCGGTTGCGCATCGGTTGGCGGTCAGATCGACGACGCCACCGCAAGGGCCGAACTCACCGCGTTCCAGGACACCTGGGTCGCGGCGGAAATCGCAGGTGACGCCGATACCCTTCGCAGCCTGATGGATGAGCGGTTCCTGTCCACCGACTCCAAAGGCGAAACATCCGGCCGCGAAGAATACATAGACTGGATCACCGGTTTCGAGGTCAACCCCTTCACCGCCGAGTTGAACCGGATCGAACTTCACGGCGACACGGCGATCCTGATCTCCACGATCGGAGAACACACGAAACTCACATGGGTCGCCCAGCGCAGGGACGGCCGCTGGGTCGGACTCGAGCAGACCTTCACGCGACTGGCGAAGCCCGACTGATGATCCTCCAGCGCCTCGCCACCTCCATCCGCATTCGGTCATTCAAGATATCCACCAAACCGGAGCAAGGCCTCTTTGCAGCCCGTCGGTGATCTGAATACTGGCAGGCTCTTGATGGCCCAAAGAGGCCTGTCACAAACTTGACGCGGTTACGTTCGTGGAGCTGTATTCGACAATCACCTGCCCAGAGTGCGGGCACTCCAAGCAAGAATTGATGCCGACGGACGCGTGCCAGTTCTTCTATGAATGCGAAGGCTGCGGCAAATTGCTGAAACCGCTCAAAGGCGATTGTTGCGTGTACTGTTCATACGGCGACATCAAGTGCCCACCGATTCAGGAAGGGAACGCCTGCTGTACGTAGCAGCGATTCGGTGGCTGCAATTGGCCGGGAGTACTCATTCACCAGGGAGCCGCATGTCCGGCTGCTATACTTTGCATTTCAGCCCGTCAGTAATTTGATTGCTGGCAGGCTCTTGATGACCCCAAACGGCCTCTCGTGAGGTAGCGGGCATGAGGAGTTTGATGGAGTGAATGTAAACCCAGAGAGATCTTTTGACGAAAAAGATGTCCATACGGCGGCGCCTACCGGGCTGTATGTTGTGTCGGC
>JARRMH010000124.1:0-8485 GCA_037386205.1 Woeseiaceae bacterium
CATTGCGTTTGGCCTGCGCAATGTCACGGCGGGCATCGATCTTGCGAAGGACGCCTTTCCGCACGCCAGCCGCATTCTGGTCGCGGGTTCGAGTGCCGGAGGCGTCGGTGCGACAGCCTTTGCGCCGTTCCTCGCCCGCATGGCCTACGGCAACAACAAGAAGCTCATGGTATTCAACGACGCCGGTCCGGTCGCGATCAATCTTGCGGATACGGGCGCGATTGCGGCGCGTGCGGCGGATTGGAAGTTCGGCCAGTTCTACCCGGCCAGCTGCACGCAGTGTGATGACGAGGGACAGGCGACCGAGCTGATCAAGTGGCGACTTGCCAATGACAGCACGATTCGCGAGGCGTTCTATTCGACCGATTTCGATCTCACGAACCGGTTTTTCATGCGGCTGCTGCCCTCGGTTCCGCCAGGCGATCCGGCCTATGAACAGCAACTGCTGATTACCGGATTGATTTACCGCAACCTGATCATCTCGGAGCACGGTGAGGTGCACGACCTGTTCCCGGATCGCTACAAGCGTTTTATTCAGGCGGGACGCTTCAGCCACACGGCGCTGCAGAATACCGTGTTCTACGAGTCCGCTGACGGCGTTCCGCTCTACGAGTGGCTCGGCGATTTCCTGGTGCCGCGCCCCTCCTGGACCGATATTGTCGAGGAATTGGGTTTGCCGTGACGGTGCGACGCGCTTAATTCGGAATATCAACCCCGGCCATCGGCTGCAGGGTCAGCCCGGCGTCGCCGACCGCAAGCCTTGCGCCCGCGTCGCTGACCGGGACGACGGCAAGCAGGGCCTGTGCGCGCGGCGTTTCGTCGCTCCACGGTAGTGCGTCCGGGCGACCACCTCCTGACCGGTATAGCATCCCTTGTCGAGACTGATGGCGTCCATCAGGTCGAGATTGAGCATGTGCGGCGTAAACTGCTCCGACTGCGCGCGCCCGATGTATGGCAGGCCCCGCTCGATCAGCGCGGCAGGATCGACGCTGCGCTCGTCCCCCGTGCGCTCGAACTCGACCCTGGACCGGAAACGAAACATCGTCAGACGCCGGATGATGTCATCGGCGTTGTCCGCGGGCATCTCCAGGCTGAAGCCACCGTCGATTGCCCGGACGGAGCCGCACCAGATGACGCGTCCCTTGGGATTGCACCAGGCGGCGAGTATTTCGTCTTTGTCTTCGAGGTGCCGCAAATCGTTGGTCAGCTGGCCTTGCAGGAACTCGAAGGCATCGGGGCCGGTAATGTTGATCGTCGCAAATGTAAGCATGTGTAAATCACTGATTGCAGGTAATGCAGCGTCGCCGAGGCTCTGGCATACTCCTTCGCATGAGCAATCCCGACGCCAAAAACGCGGTCGAGAGCGAGCCATCCGAGGCTGATTCGACTCCGGATGATACCGCGTCCGGTGCGCCGGATCGCCCCCGTGAAATCGGTGGCCGCGGCGGCCTCGATCCCACTCGCTACGGTGACTGGGAAAAGGCGGGACGTTGCATTGATTTTTAGTGTAAGACAAACGTAAATGGACCCTAACGACAGGCCCCTGTCGCCACACCTCTCGATTTACCGCTGGCCGATCACGATGGTTTCCTCGATTCTGCATCGGGCAACCGGCGTGGCAATGTCGGTGGGTTTCGTGCTGTTCGTCATCTGGCTGGCCGACACGGCGAGCGGTCCGGACGCCTATGCCGCGCTCGCCGACGCCATGGGCTCGCTGCTCGGCAAGATCCTGCTGGTCGGCTGGAGCTGGGCATTTTTCTACCACCTGTCGAACGGCATCCGGCACCTGGTATGGGACGCGGGCTACGGGTTCGAAAAAGAGCAGGCGAACGCTTCGGCGTGGCTCGTGATTGCCGCTGCGGTCGTACTGACCGTCGTCTTCTGGGTGGTCGTGACATGAGCCTGCGATCACCTCTCGGACGGGTGCTCGGCCTCGGCACGGCGAAGGACGGCACCTCTCACTGGTGGGGACAGCGCCTCTCGGGCATCGGACTGCTGATACTCGGGCTGTGGTTCGTCGTCTCGATCGCAACGCTGCCGGGCTTCAGCCATAACGAGGCCGTTGCGTTCATCAGCAAGCCGTTTCACGCGGTGTTGCTGATGCTGCTCAGCGTCACGATGGCCTATCACTCCTGGCTCGGGGTGCAGGTCGTCATCGAGGACTACGTGCACAGCCACGGTCTGAGGATCGCCTCGCTGATATTGTCGCGATTCGCACACATCTTCTTCGCGGCAGTCGCCCTGTTCGCGATTCTGAAACTGGGGATCGGCGCATGAGCGACTATGATTTCATCGATCACAGCTACGACGTCGTCGTGATCGGTGCCGGTGGCGCGGGGCTGCGCGCTACTTTCGGTCTGGCGGCGGCCGGCTTCGACACGGCCTGTATCACCAAGGTGTTCCCGACCCGCAGCCACACCGTGGCGGCGCAGGGCGGCATTTCGGCCGCGCTCGGCAACATGGGCGAGGATGACTGGCGCTGGCACATGTATGACACCGTCAAGGGCTCCGACTGGCTCGGCGACCAGGATGCGATCGAGTACATGTGCAAGGAAGCGCCGGACGCCGTCATCGAACTCGAGCATTACGGTGTGCCGTTCTCGCGCACCGAAGACGGCAAGATTTACCAGCGGCCTTTCGGCGGCATGACGACGCGATTCGGCGAAGGCACGGCGCAACGCACCTGTGCGGCAGCGGATCGGACCGGGCATGCCATGCTGCACACGTTGTACCAGCAGTCGCTGAAACACGACGCCGAGTTCTACATCGAATATTTCGCGATCGACCTGATGATGGACGAGGGTGCCTGCCGTGGCGTCGTTGCCATTGACCTTGCGACCGGTCGATTGCACCGCTTCCGCGCGCACCAGGTCATCCTGGCCACGGGTGGCTACGGTCGTGCCTATTTCTCCTGCACGTCCGCGCACACCTGCACGGGCGATGGCAACGCCATGGTATTGCGCGCCGGCCTGCCGGTTCAGGACATGGAGTTCGTGCAGTTCCACCCGACCGGTATCTACGGCGCCGGTTGCCTGATCACCGAGGGTGTGCGGGGCGAGGGCGGTTATCTGACGAATTCCGAAGGCGAGCGCTTCATGGAGCGGTATGCGCCGAACGCCAAGGACCTCGCATCGCGCGACGTCGTGTCGCGCTCGATGACGATCGAAATCCGCGAGGGGCGCGGCGTCGGTCCCGACAATGACCATATCCACCTGCACCTCGAGCATCTCGGCACGGAAGTCATCGAGGAGCGCCTGCCCGGCATTGCCGAATCGGCACGCATCTTTGCCGGTGTGGATGTGACCAAAGAGCCGATCCCGGTAGTGCCGACCGTGCACTACAATATGGGCGGCATTCCGACCAACTACAAAGGCCAGGTACTGACCCGGGTCGGCGACGACGCCGAAAAGGTCGTGCCCGGACTGATGGCCGTTGGCGAGGCAGCCTGTGTCTCGGTTCATGGTGCGAATCGGCTCGGTTCGAATTCGTTGCTCGACCTGGTCGTCTTCGGGCGCGCGGCAGCGCATTTCTGCGAGGAATCGATGGAACCGGCGGCGCGACACAAGCCGTTGCCCGAGGATGCGGGCCACGACAGCGTCGAGCGCATTGACAAGTTGCGTAATGCCGACGGGTCGAGGTCCACGGCAGAGATTCGTCTCGAGATGCAAAAAACCATGCAAAACCACGCGGCCGTGTTCCGTACCGGAGACGTCCTCGGCGAGGGCGTCGAGTCGCTGCGCAAGACATTCGCTTCATTCGCCGACGTCAGGGTCAGCGACCGCTCGCTGGTCTGGAACACCGACCTTGTCGAGACCATGGAACTCGAGAACCTGTTGCTGAACGCGACGGCGACGATCGAGTCCGCTGCCAACCGGCTCGAGAGCCGCGGTGCGCATGCCCGCGAGGATTACCCGGATCGCGACGACGACAACTGGATGAAGCACACGCTTACATGGGTCGCCGGCCCGGGCGAAGTCTGTATCGATTACCGTCCCGTGCACGCGGAAACGCTGACCGACGAGGTCGAGTACGTTGCGCCGAAGGCGCGTGTCTACTAGGGCAGGACGACATGGCTGAATTCAGGCTCCCCAGGAACTCGCGCATAACGAAAGGCCGACATTTCGATGCGGCCAACGGGTCGAGCAACACCCGCACGTTCGCGGTTTATCGATACGATCCGGCGACCGGTGACAATCCGCGCGTCGACACCTACGAGATCGACATGGACAGCTGCGGCCCGATGGTTCTTGATGCGCTGATCAAGATCAAGAACGAGGTCGACCCGACGCTGACCTTTCGGCGCTCGTGTCGCGAAGGCATTTGCGGTTCCTGTGCCATGAACATCGACGGCGGCAACACGCTCGCCTGTACGCGGGCCAACGACGACGTTGGTGGCGACGTCAAGGTATATCCGCTGCCGCACATGCCGGTCGTCAAGGACCTGGTAACGGACCTGACCAATTTCTATGCGCAGTACGCATCGATCAAACCGTGGTTGCAGGCCCGGACGCCGCCGCCGCCCGATTCCGAGAGGCTGCAGGCAAAAGAGGACCAGGAACTCATCAACGAGCCGTCGGCCTGCATCCTGTGCGCCTGCTGCTCGACTGCCTGCCCGAGTTACTGGTGGAATTCGGACCGCTACCTCGGCCCCGCTGCGCTCCTGGCCGCTTATCGCTGGCTGGTCGATACCCGCGATGAATCGACCGGTGAACGCCTCGACGAACTCGAGGACCCGTTCCGCCTGTATCGTTGCCACACCATCATGAACTGCACCCAGACCTGCCCGAAGGGTCTCAACCCGGCGCAGGCGATTGCCGAGACCAAAAAGATGCTGGCGGAACGAAAGTACTAGCGTATTCGCGGCTGCGGCCGCGCACGTCTATCGCTCGAAAGCGTCCAGCAGGAAATCCAACACGTGTCAGAAACATCTCGTCTCAGGTGGCAATGCCGCCGCGGCATGCGCGAACTCGATGAACTGCTGCTCGCGTATCTCGATGACTGTTATCCGGCGGACGACGATGCGGACAAGGCGGCGTTTCGCGAAGTTTTGGCACTTGCCGACCCGGAGCTCAACGCTTACCTGTTGCAACGGCAGTCCCCGCCGTCGGAATCGCTTGCGCGTGTCATCGAACGAATACTTTGCCGAGCTCAAACCTGATCCCTTCCTGTGTCGGGTCGTGTCCATCTCGGGCAGTCTGCTGGCGGCACTCGGCCTGGTTGCCTGCATGTTCCTCGCACTGCCGCCGGCCGGCCGTATCGCGGTGGGCCTGGCCTGGTGCGGCGTGGCGGCCGTCGAATGGGTCGTGCTGCGGCGGTCCCTGCAAGCCTGCTCGGCATTCCGGATCATGGCGGACGGCACGGCCGCCGTGCGGGCAGGGGGCGGTCAATGGCAGCCGGCGACGTTGATCGACGGCGGCGTATTGCTGCGCCGCTGCGGCTGGGTGCGGCTGCGGACGACGGCCGGTCGGGTAATCGTGCAGCCGGTCCGGGGAGCGACACGTGAGAGTCGTGACTGGCGCCGGCTGCAGGTTATCTGGCGGCACATTGGAGCGCTGCGTTGAAGCTGCTAACATATTCATTGATCAGGGAAAATCGAAAATGCAGCCCGTCCGGGAGCACAGCGGAACGAATCAGGTGGAACGGCATCTCAGAACAAAGATGAATAAGGTGGAATCAGGAGAACTAATGCCGCCGATGGCGGTCTATCCCGGTGTCGGCAGGCATTGGTGCTCGGCGGGCGAGCGGCCCTGAATGTCGAACAAGGCGGCCGACAGCAAACTGGTCAAGCGGGTCCAGAAAGGAGACAAGGGAGCGTTTGATCTGCTGGTCCTCAAGTACCAGCACAAGATCGTCAATCTCGTGATGCGTTACGTACGCGATCCCGAGCTGGCGCTGGACATAACGCAGGAGGCCTTCATCAAGGCGTACCGGGCGCTTCCCCGGTTTCGCGGCGACAGTGCCTTCTACACGTGGATGTACCGCATCGCGGTGAACACGGCGAAGAATCATCTGGCGGCGCAAAGACGCAGGCCGCTGGACGTGGAGCTCGATCTGCAGGATCCGGAACAGTATGACCTGCATGCCAAGCTCCGGGAAACGGATACACCCGAGGGGGTAACGCTCGGCAAGGAATTGAAGGAAACCGTGGAACGTGCCATCGCAAGTTTGCCGGAGGATCTGAGAACGGCGATTATCCTGCGGGAACTCGAAGGCATGAGCTACGAAGAGATAGCACAGACCATGGAGTGCCCGGTGGGCACCGTCCGGTCGAGAATTTTCAGGGCGCGGGATGCGATCGCGAAGAAGGTCGGTCCCCTGACCCGATAAGGGGCGAGTCAGAACGGCGGGTGGAGTATGAATGAAGCAATAAGAACGCAGATTTCCGCGTTTGTCGACGGAGAACTGCCGGACAGCGAAGCAGACCTTTTGTTGCGGCGCATGTGCCAGGATGCAACGATGCGGCGCGAAGCCGCCGAATTTCTCGAGCTCGGCCGAGTCATGCGCGGCGAGTCCGGTGTCAAGGGGGTCGACGGCCTGCGCCAGCGTATCGCCGTTGCCCTCGATAACAAGGTGCCGGAGGCTGCAGCCGCCGCGGAGGACGGCGTGGCCAGTAAAGCGGTTCGGCCGCTGCTCGGCTTCGCCGTGGCGGCATCGGTCGCACTCGTGGCGCTGTACGGTCTGCAGCTGACGCCAGGCGTCAACCAGGACAGCCCGGTCACGGACAATGTGGCGGAGGTCGCCGGGGATCCCGGATACACGGTGCCGCAGCAGGTCGACGAGCGACTGCGCCAGTACAATCTCAGTCATGGCGCATCGCTGTCCGAGCTCGGCGCCAATAGCGTGAACGCGCGGCTGGCCAGCTTGCGTGTCAGCGAGGAACAGCTCGCCGAGGAAGAGGACGAGGAGCAGCCGGCGGCTGCGGACGAAGAGGCCAACGACGAGCCTACAACACAACCCTGATGCGTTCGAATCGGGTAAATGTCTCGCTCTGGGCCGCGCTTGTTGTGGCGCAGCTGGCCTGCAGCGCGACCTGTGCAGCCGAGCGCAGCCTGCAGCGCGACCTGTGCAGCCGAGCGCATCGACCCCAACCAGTGGTTGACCCGGATGAGCGCCGCCGTCCAGCAAACAAGTTACGAAGGCACGGTAATTCGCATCCGCGACGGCCAGGCCGAGGCGCTCAAGGTAATTCATACCGTGACCGACGGCGTTATTCGCGAAAAAGTCGTGGCGCAGGAAGGCGATGGCCTCGAGATCATTCGTCACGGCAATGAGGTGCACTGCATCCTGCCCGATCGCGAATCGGTGCTGGTCGAAGAATGGAACGATCAGTCCACGCTGTTTTCGACGTTGCCGTCGAGTGAAGTACGTTTCGGCAGCGAGTACGACGTGGTGGTGGTCCGCGAGGAACGCGTCGCCGGACGCCGCGCCATCCTGGTCGCAATCCGTCCGCACGACCAATATCGCTACGGCCACCGCATCTGGCTGGACGTCAAGACCGCTTTTCCATTGCAGACCCAGCTGATCGACACTACCGGTGCGCCGATCGAGCAGGTCAAGTTTGCCGATATCAGCCTGAACAAGTCGATCGACCTCGCGATGCTGGAGCCGTCGGTCGATACCGAGTCGTTTCGCTGGTTCAACCAGCCGGCGCGTCACGTTAACCAGCGCATCGAAACCGACTGGCAGGCAACCAACCTGCCGCGCGGGTTCCGGGCCGTTGCGACGCACGGTGAAAAACTGCCGGGCAGTGATGACATGACGACGCACATCGTTTACAGCGACGGGCTGGCGACGGTCTCCGTGTTCATCGCGTCCGAAGCGGCGCCCGACAGCGGCGGGGCATCCAGTATCGGCGGGTCCAACTCGTTCAGCACCACGGTCGACGGCTATCGGGTGACCGCAGTCGGCGAAGTCCCCGCGATCACACTGCGGCAGATCGCCACCACGATGACCTTCGACTAGGCGCCCCGGACCGCGGCCATGGACCTCCCCGAGGGTCGAATACTCTCCATCGACACGACGACCCGACCACCATGTGCCGTGATCGAGGTAACGTCGGCTATCCAGTGCGCGCGGTGCGCGGCCGGCAAGGGCTGCGGCGCCGGTATCGTCGCAGGTGGCGGGCGGCGGCGTATCGATGCCGTGCTCGCGGCAAACCTTACGGTGCAGGCAGGCGATCGCGTCACGGTGGAGCTGGCACCTGACAACCTGCTGCGGGCGGCAACGATCGTCTATGGATTGCCGCTGACCGGAGCGCTCGTGGGCGCTGCCGGCGCCTACCTCGCCGGGTTCGGCGAGCCGGGTGCCGCCTTTGCGGTACTTGCCGGCATCGCGGCCGGTGCGCTCGTCGGCCGGCTGCGGCTGCAACAAGCCGCTTGCCTGCGGCGTTTCGTGCCGACCGTCACGGCGCGGGCGCGCGAGGAAGCAGAGGCGTGAAACGCCTGCACGTCTACAGTCGTTCCGGCTGTCACCTGTGCGAGGCCCT
>JARRMH010000125.1:0-6464 GCA_037386205.1 Woeseiaceae bacterium
CGAATGACAGGACACTGAGCGATAACAGTAGAAATGTTGTGCGCATGGTAACCCCCCGGTTGTCATGTGGTCTTTTATCAGGTGTTACCGAATCAGTACAAACAGCCACGTTACACGGAACCAAATGAGAGGAGTTACTCCCTTTTCTTCATCTTCCTTCTAAAAAATTATTCTAAATAATTGATAATTATAATTATTTCTAGTCGAATGATTCAGCGCGCATGTGCGGAAACAGCAGCACATCGCGAATCGAGGCAGAATCGGTCAGCAGCATCACGAGCCGGTCCACGCCGATACCGATCCCTGTCGTCGGCGGCATGCCGTACTCGAGTGCGCGGATGTAGTCGCGGTCATACGACATCGCCTCATCGTCACCGGCCTGTGCCGCCTCCACCTGTTGCCGGAATCGCTCGGCCTGGTCTTCGGGATCGTTGAGCTCCGAGAAGCCGTTGGCGATCTCGCGGCCGGCGATGAACAGTTCGAAGCGGTCCGTGACGAACGGATCCTCGTCGTTCTTGCGGGCCAGCGGAGACACTTCGGCTGGATACTGGGTGATGAAGGTCGGCTGGCGCAGCCGGTCCTCGGCGGTCTTCTCGAAAATCTCGACCTGTATCTTGCCCGGCCCGTAATTGTCCCGGACCTCGATGCCGAGCTTGTCGCAATAGCTTGCCAGGTACTCCCGGTCACGAATTCGGTCCTTCGCGAAGTCGGGATTGAATGTCTCGATGGCCTGTTCGACCGTCATGCGCTCGAACTTGCCGCCGAAATCGAACGTCTCGCCCTGGTACTCGACGACCGTCGAGCCGTTCACGGCATCCGCCATGCCGTGCAGCATCGCCTCGGTCGTATCCATCCAGTCGTTGTAGTCGGCGTAGGCGCGGTAGGCCTCGAGCATCGTGAACTCGGGGTTGTGCTGCGTCGACACGCCCTCGTTGCGGAAGTTGCGGTTGATCTCGTACACGCGGTCGAAACCGCCGACGATCAGGCGTTTGAGATTCAGTTCGGGCGCAATGCGCAGAAAAAGCGGCATGTCGAGCGCGTTGTGATGAGTCGTGAACGGGCGGGCGATTGCTCCGCCTGGCATCACCTGCATCATCGGCGTCTCCACCTCGAGAAAATCGAGTGCTTCGAGGAAACTCCGCATGTACGTAATGATCGCGGAGCGCTTGCGAAATACGGTGCGGCTCTGCTCGTTGATGATCAGGTCGACGTAACGCTGCCGATAACGGGTCTCCTGGTCCGAGAGGCCGGCCCATTTCTCGGGCAGCGGGCGCAGGCTCTTCGTCAGCAGGCGGACAGTGCTCGCCAGCACCGTGAGTTCCCCCGTGTTGGTGCGCATCAGGGTACCCCGGACACCGACGATATCGCCGACGTCCCACTTCTTGAATGCCGCGTACACACCCTCTGCCAGGCGGTCCCTCTCCAGCCTGACCTGGATCTGGCCGGAGCGATCCTGCAGCTTGATGAAGCTTGCCTTGCCCATGACGCGCTTGGCCATCATGCGACCCGATACGGACACCTTGATCTGCTCACTTTCGAGCGCGTCCTTGTCGTAATCGTGAAATGTCTGGTGCAGTTCCCCGGCGATCGCGTTGCGACGAAAATCATTGGGAAACGCGTTCCCCTGCTCGCGCAGTGCGGCCAGCTTGGCGCGTCGCTCGGCGATGAGCTTGTTTTCGTCCGACTTGTTGTTCTGGTCAGTCACGTGTTCGGGCCTCTCCACGGTTACAGCCGCCCCTACAGTCCCTGCTTCAGGCTCGCCTCGATAAAGTCATCGAGGGCGCCGTCGAGCACGGCCTGAGTGTTACCGGTTTCGACACCGGTGCGCAAATCCTTGATGCGGCTCTGATCGAGCACATAGTTGCGAATCTGGCTGCCCCAGCCTACGTCCGCCTTGCCCTCCTCGACCTCGGCCGCGGCAGCCCGGCGCTCCTGCAGCTCGAGCTCGTACAGCTTGGCCTTGAGCTGGTTCATCGCCGTGGCCTTGTTTTTGTGCTGTGAGCGGTCATTCTGGCATTGCACCACGACGTTGGTCGGCAAGTGGGTAATGCGCACGGCCGATTCGGTCCGGTTGACATGCTGTCCGCCCGCGCCGCTTGCGCGGTACACGTCGATGCGCAGGTCCGAGGGATCGATGTCGACCTCGATATTGTCATCGATCTCGGGCGATACGAACACCGATGCAAAAGACGTGTGGCGGCGATTGCCGGAATCGAATGGCGACTTGCGCACCAGGCGATGCACGCCGGTCTCCGTACGCAGCCAGCCGTAGGCGTACTCACCGACGACATGCACGGCCGCGCTCTTGATGCCGGCGACGTCGCCCGCCGATGCCTCGATGACCTCGGCCCTGAATCCGTGTGCCTCGGCCCACCGCAGGTACATGCGCAACAGCATTTCAGCCCAGTCCTGTGCCTCGGTGCCGCCTGCTCCCGACTGGATATCGAGATAGGCATTGTTGGCGTCCAGTTCACCGGAAAACATGCGCCGGAACTCGAGTCCGGCAACGCGCTTTTCGTAGGCATCGAGGTCGTTGGCAACTTCGGTGGCGGTCGCGTCGTCGTTTTCCTCCACCGCAAGATCGAGCAGTTCGCCGGCATCGGCAAGTCCTGTCGCCAGCTCGTCGAGACCGACAACGACCTGTTCCAGCTGGGCTCGTTCCTGCCCGAGTGCCTGCGCGCGTTCGGGCTCGTTCCAGACGTCGGGCTCTTCGAGCTCGCGCTGAACCTCGGTCAGGCGCTCGGCCTTCCCATCGTAGTCAAAGATACCTCCTCAACGCATCAGAGCGTTCAGTGAGGTCGGCAATCGCCTGTTTTATCTGGCTTGTTTCCATCGATGTGGTGGGTCCGAAAAAGGCGCGATGTTATCACGCCGGACCGGCCGACAGCGCAGCAATTTGTTCGACGATGAGCTGCGGCCGTTCGATGCCGCGGTACTCGTTGACATCGAGCCGATAGGCGAGTTGCACCGTGCCGCGGTAGCTCGGCCCGGCCTGGTTGAAGGCAATGGCATCGACGATTTCGTCGCCGCCTTCCGGCCGCACGCGCAGCTTGAGGTGGTTGGCGCCGACGACACGTTGCTCGACGACCGCGAAGTCACCCGACCATAACGGTTCGGGAAAACCGGAACCCCAGGGCCCCGCATCGCGCAGCGAGCGCGCAAACTCGAGGTTCATCGCGTCGGGCGGCAGCGGACCGTCGGTGAGGATGGCCCCGCTGAAATCGGCGTCGGGGTACAGGCGAGCCATCTGCTCGGCAGCGACGCGCCGAAACGTATCGAATCCTTCCCTGGGGATGGTCAGTCCGGCCGCCATGGCATGGCCGCCGAATTTTTCGATCAGTTCCGGCTGCACGGCATGCACGGCCTCGAGAAGGTCCCGGACATGCACACCGGGAATCGAGCGCGCCGATCCCTTGAGCAGGCCGTTGCCCTCGCTCGCAAACGCGATGACGGGCCGGTGGCAACGCTCACGGACTCTTGCTGCGATCAGCCCAACGACCCCCTGGTGCCAATCCCGTTCGTAAACGCACACGCAGGCCGGCCAGCGCTGTTGTCCGAGGGTGTCGACGTAGGCAAACGCCTCGTCCCGCATCGTGGCTTCGATATCGCGCCGCTCGTTATTGATGTGATCAAGGACGTGTGCATGCTGCGTCGCCGTGTCCGGATCGTCGGTCAACAGGCACTCGATGCCGATCGAGATGTCCTCGAGCCTGCCCGCCGCGTTGATGCGCGGCCCGACGGCGAAGCCGAGATCGCTGCTCACGCATCGCGCCGGCGTTCGCCCCGATTGCTGCAGGATCGCCGTGATACCGGCGACAGCGTGCCCGGCGCGGATTCTCAGCAATCCCTGTTGCACCAGCACGCGGTTGTTGTGATCGAGCGGCACGACATCCGCAACCGTTCCGAGGGCCACGAGATCGAGGTACCGCGCCGGAATCCTGGTCGCTCCTGAGACTCCCTGTTTCTCGAGCAACCGGCCGACACGGGCCATCAGGTAAAAGGCGACGCCGACGCCCGCGAGGTTTTTACTCGGAAAGCGACTGCCCGGCAGGTTCGGATTGACGATCGTGGCTGCGTCCGGCAGCGAGTCGCCCGGCAGGTGGTGATCCGTGACGAGTACCGGGATACCCAGCCGGTTGGCCTCGTCGATGCCGGCAAGGCTCGATATGCCGTTGTCCACGGTGATCAGCAGCGACGGTTGTTCCCGGGCCGCGACCTGCACGATCTCCGGCGACAGCCCGTAACCGTACTCGAACCGGTTGGGTACAAGGTAATCGACGTCCGCAAAACCGAAGGCGCGCAGACAGCGCAGGACGAGAGCCGTGCTCGTCGCCCCGTCGACGTCGAAATCGCCCACGACGACGATCCTCCCGCCGCGGCTGGCAAGCACGAGTTCGGCCGCTTCGTCGATATTGTCGAGCAGGCCCACTGGCGCGAGCCGGCGCAGTCCGTAATCGAGTTCGTCGGGTCCGGTCAGCCCTCGCATGGCAAGCAGACGCGCGTGTACGGGGTCGATGTCCCCGAGCGCGGCTACGGCTTCCGCGGAGGGCATCGGTCGGGCAACAACGGGACGTTTGCCGTGCCGCATCAGTCGAGCAACTCTGTGTCGCGACGCCAGAACCTGAGTGTCTGCGATCGCCTGACATCGGCGCGCAGCCCGTCGCGGAACAACAGCACGAGACGCGTCAGCCGCCCGGACCTCAACAGGTCGCGCAGCTCATCAAGGTACGCGCACAATGTCCCGGTGCGCTGATCGCCCTCTGGCGTGACTGCGACGAACCCGTGCAACGACGCCGCGGCGCACCGGGCGAAGGACCCGGGCCAGGCCTCGCCGTGGGCCGTCGCACTCTCCCAGTAGCCCGCGAGCAACGGGTCGTCCGCGAACAGCGGCGGTTGTGGCCGGGTCTCCTTGTCAGGTGCTTGCCCGCCGCCCCAGAGCCACAGCGAGTTGACAGGGCGTTTGCCCTCCTCGCTCCGGCGCAGATTGACCTCGTGCTCATGCAATGCCATCTCGATTTCGCTCAGGATATTGCGGTGCGACACCGTGTGTTCGCCGCGCGGCAGGAACTCGCCGGGATCGCGCTGATCGACGACGTACGATGGCACGTCGGCCGTCGCGATCGGTTCGCTCGCGCGCAGGTAGCCGTTCGAGCCGAGTCGCGCAAAGCCGTAATCGCGGTCGTCGGCAAGCGTTTCCTGCAGGTGGTCGAAAAGCGGCCGCAGGTCCGAGGAGGGAACCCCCGCACCTCGCAGTGCATGCAGGCAGAGGCGGTCCATTTGCGGCTCGAGGTACACGGGATCGGCCGCGGCGATCCAGACCGTGGGTCGGTCTCCCGTCTGTCCCCACATCCTGAGCGCCGCGAGACCCTGCTCGGGATACGGCAGGCCCAGTTCGGTCGTGAGCCGGTGCAGCAACTCGCACGGTTCGGTATCGAGAGTGAGGTCGGATTGGGACAGCCACGCACGCAGGCTACGATTGTCGAGTCGGCCGCCGCGCACAGGCGGCAGAACGACGATGGCGGCATTGTTGTCAGGCGTTGCTTTCACACTCGGCGTTGATGGTAAGGTAAGCGGCCGTGAAATTCACAAGAGAATCGTCCGCCAGTCTCGTGATCCGCAGCGTGTCCGGGGACGCGATTCGCATCAACGAGCAGAATTACTCGGAAACGGTCGTGCTGACGGCCGAGAACCTGCTCGGCACCTGGCCCCGCACGCCGGTCGCAGATCTGTCACCCGCCGATTTCGATATCGTTTTCGAGGCCCGCCCCGAGGTCGTGTTGTTGGGCACGGGGCCGACCAACGTCTTTCCGCCGCGCGAGCTGACGTTTGCGTTCGCGCGCCAGGGGGTTGGGCTCGAAGGGATGAACACGCCAGCCGCGGCCCGTACCTTTAACGTGCTGGCGAACGAAGGGCGGCGGGTGGCCGCGGTCCTGTACCTGTAGGAGCGCAGGTAGTCGCGGCTTCAGCCGCGAACCGTTCGGGCCTGAGGACCTTCCTGCGTCAGTCGAGAACCGCATCGCCTGAAATCCCCTCCCGTTCGAGTAATTCCCGCAGCCTGCGCTGGGCACCGAGCTGTATCTGCCGCACGCGTTCGCGCGTTACGCCGATATCGCGACCGATTTCCTCGAGCGTTGCGCGCCAGTGGCCGTGGAGCCCGAAGCGCCGCTCGACGACGGCGCGCTGCTTGTCGTTGAGCTCGTATATCCAGCGTTCGACGATCGCATGCACATTGTCTGCCTGCGCACACCGGGACGGTTCGGCCGATCTTCGCGCCTGCAGCTGCTCGACCGGGCCGGCGGCGCCGTCGTCGCGGCTGCCCGAGCGCACGGTCACGCGCTTGTGCAGTCCCATCAAACGTTCAACGTCGGCGACGTCGCGGTCCAGGAACGCCGCGAGCTCGGCTATCGTCGGTGCGCGGCCGCCCGTCTGCCGCAGGTATCGGGCGGCGCGCAGACACACGTTGA
>JARRMH010000126.1:0-7876 GCA_037386205.1 Woeseiaceae bacterium
GTTCGGCAATGTCGACTCGGCAATCTACATGGACGAGGCGAGGCAACTCGCGGTGGAGAATGCGCTGCACAGGGCTCGACTCTACGCGGAGGCCGCCGGTGGGCGCGTCGGTCGCGTGGTCTCGATCTCCGAAAGCGGCGGCCCGCAGCCGCGGCCGCTCGGGGGCCGCATGATGATGGCGGAAGCCGCTGCCGTACCGATATCCGCCGGCGAGAACGAGTACCGCGCCGTCGTGAGTGTGGTGGTGGAACTCGAGTAGCGGGACCCGGGTTTTCTGCTAGAATCGCGCTCCTTGTGTGGGCCTGTAGCTCAGTTGGTTAGAGCAGAAGACTCATAATCTTTTGGTCCCAGGTTCGAGTCCTGGCGGGCCCACCAATTTCTCTAGAGAATCTCCGCGATGTCGGGTAGCCACGGCTCCCAGCAGGCGATCTTCTCGCGCAGTTCCGCAACGGCCTGGTCCGGCGCTCTCTCGAGCAGGCGCACATGATCCCCGGGGCGTAGCTGCCCGAGCACATGCCGGTCGACGCGCGCCACCTGCGCAACACGCGGATAACCGCCGACGGTTCCGGCATCGACCGAGAGCACGTACGGCGCCCCGTCCTCCGGGCACTGGATCGTGCCGGGCACGACACCGGCGCTCGGCATGCGTCCGTCGGACGACACCGTCAATGTCGGGCCGTCGAGGCGCAGCCCCATGCGGTCGGCGCGTCGATCGACGACCCAGTTGGTCGCGAACAGTGCCTCGCGACTGGCGTTTTCCAGCCAGCCGGTTTCCGCCGCCTCGCAGACCCGCACTGCCCATGCATTGGAAAAGTTCGGCTGGAAATCGGCCGGCGTTGTGATATCGCTCCCGGTCACGCCGCCGACCGCGAGTTCGTCCCCGGTTTTCAATGCGCGTCCCCGGTACCCGCCGAAACCGGCCTGCAAGTCGGTCGATTTCGAGCCAAGCGCATGATCGGCTGAAAAGCCCCCGCCGACGGCGACGTACGCGCGCGCGCCCGTCTCGCCGGCACCGATTGCAAGCTCGTCGCCTGCTTTCGCGACAAAGGAACGATGACAGCCCTCCTCCCTGCCGTTCAGCGTGACGCTGACGGCGGCACCGGCGATGGCAACCGAGGCGTCGGCGTCAAACCTCAGCACGGGGCCGGTCAGCGTGGCCTCTATCGCCGGAGTATCCCAGGCATTGCCGAGGAGCCTGTTCGCCAGGGCCAGCGACAGCGGATCTGCCGCACCACCGCCCGGGATGCCAAGATGCCGGCGCCCGGACCGCGGGCCGGCCTGGAGGGTCGACAGCATCCCCGCTTTGACGACCGTTACGGTCATGCGTCGAATTCGTCCTGCCCGATGGCCCGAAATCGCACCCGCATCCCGGGCCGGAGCAGGAACGGCTCGTCGGCAGCGGCATCGAACAGCCTGAGCGGCGTGCGCCCGATCAACGACCAGCCGCCGGGGCTCGCCATGGCATAAAGCCCGGTACGCCCATCGGCAATCCCGACCGAGCCGGCCGGGACGCGCTGGCGCGGTTCCTTGCGGCGCGGCACGCGCAACCGCGGGTCCAGGCCGCCAATGAACGCAAAGCCGGGCGTGAAGCCCAGCATGTCGACGCAATACTCGCTCCCCGTATGCAGCTCGACGAGTTCATCCGCAGTGAGGTCCGTGCGGTCACAGAGGCCCTCGAGGTCGGGACCGAATTCGCCGCCATACACGACCGGAATCTCGAGCAGCTCGTCCGCTACCACCGACCGTGATCGAAAACAGGTCGTCACCGCAGCGCGTAAGCACGGATCTCCACTCCATGGGACTCGAGCACATCCCGCACGGCCCTCGCCTTCTCCCCGGCCCCGGGCGTATCGCCGTGAATGCACAGCGTGTCGGCCCGCACGCGGATTTCGTCGCCGTTGCGCGCGGTAACCCGACCCTCGGTTGCGAGCCTGGTGGCCTGGGTCGTCGCGACGTTCAAATCCTCGTGCACGGCGCCGGGCTCCTTGCGCGACACGAGCGTCCCGTCGACCTCGTAGGCCCGGTCGATGAAGGCCTCGGCGACGAACTCGAGCCCATGGCGGCGCGCCGCCCGTTCCAGCTCGGTATCCGCCATGCCCATCAGCGCGAGCCTGCCGGGCGCCTCGGCCACGACGCGGGCGATGATAGCCGCCAGAGCCGGATCCGAGACGGCGTCGTTATAGAGGGCGCCGTGGGGCTTCACGTAGTCGATCTTCGCGCCGAGTCCTGCGGCGATATCCGCCAGGGTCGTTACCTGGCGGGTCAGCGAGTCATAGAGGTCATCACCGCGCATGAAACCGCTTTCGCGGCCGAAGCCTTCGCGATCCGGGTAACCGGGGTGCGCACCGACGGTCACGCCGTTCTCGATCGCCGCGCGCAGCGTACGCGCCATGCTGTCGGCATCGCCAACGTGTCCCCCGCACGCAATGCTGGCGCTCGAAACGATGCGCAACAGTTCCTCGTCGTCGGGGGCGCCTTCGCCGAGGTCGGCATTGAGATCGATATGTGCCATCTAGTCTTTACCGCCCTGTTCCCTTTTCTTGTGGGCCATGACCGACCTGACCATCCTGCCAAAGTCCCTGTCGCGTGCGCGACGTTCGGCCAGCGTCTCGGTATTGCGTCGGTCCTCGGCGTGCAATTTGCGATAGCGCCGCAGCCGATCCGCTGCCAGACGTCCCTCTGCTATCGCCTCCTGGACGGCGCAGCCGGGCTCCGATTCGTGGGCGCAGTCGGCAAACCTGCATTGTTGCGCCAATGCTGCGATCTCCGCAAACACGTCGTCGAGCGCACCGCCGACATCGACGAGCTTGAGCTCTCGCATACCGGGCGTATCGACCAACCAACCGCCCTGCGGCAGACGATGCATCGAACGGGACGTCGTCGTATGACGACCGCGCTGATCGTCCTCGCGCACCGGACGCGTCGCCTGGACGCCGCCTGCCAGCGCATTGATCAGCGTCGATTTGCCGACGCCCGAGGAGCCGAGCAGCGCGACAGTCTGCCCCGGGCCGCACCACGGCCGCAACACCTCGACCTGCGAGTGATCGCGGGCGTCGAGCATTTCGACGAGCAGACCCGGCGACAGTTCGCGGGCAAGGCCCGGAAAGTCGGTGTCCGTGTCCACGAGGTCGGCTTTGGTGATAACGACCACCGGGAATACGCCGGCTTCACTGGCGATCGCGAGGTAACGTTCCAGGCGAGCCGGGTTGAAGTCACGATTCGCCGACGTCACGATGAACAGGGTGTCCACGTTTGCGGCAATCAGCTGGATCTCGCCCGCCGTGCCGGCCGCGCGTCGTTTGAAAAGTGACTGCCGCTCGAGGCGCTCGGTTACGACGGGTTCGTTCGTTTCCAGCAGTACCCAGTCGCCAACGGTGATATGCAACCCGGCGGCGCGGTGCGACAGGGCAACCATCTCCTCGCCTCCCGTGTGAGCGACTTCGATATGTCCGCGGTGTACGTGCAGCACGCGGGCCGGCCGCAGCGCCGCCGCCGGGTCGGTTTGCGCCGCAAAGAATCCCCGCCAGCCGAGTTCGAGTAACGCTTCCGTCTCGTGCATAAGATACACTGGATAGCACGATCCACGGCATTGGGGAAGAACATGAGCGTAGCCCTGGTCACCGGCGCAAGTTCGGGTATCGGCGCGGCGATCGCAATCGCGTTTGCCGAAGCCGGCTGGGATGTGCTGGCTGCCGGCCGGGACGAGGCACGCCTGGAAGAGGTCGCCGACATGTCCGATCGTATCGTCACCTGGGCCGGCGAACTCGAGTCATCCGATGACTGTGACGACCTGGTCGCCGATGCGATCGATGAATTCGGGCAGCTCGACTGCCTGGTCAACAACGCCGGGATCATCCGCCGGGGTGACGTGGCCGAAACCACCGACGAAGACTGGCGCGACACGATGACGATCAATCTCGACGTGCCCTTCTGGCTGAGTCGTGCAGCCCTGCCGCATTTGTTGCAGGCGGCCGGCAGCATCGTCAACATCGCGTCGGACTGGGGCCTGAACGCTGCGGACCGCGCGGCCGCCTACGCGGCCAGTAAAGGCGGGCTGGTAATGCTGACGAAGTCGATGGCTCGCGATCATGCACGCGACGGACTGCGCGTCAACGCCGTGTGCCCGGGCGACGTCGATACGCCGATGCTGGCAGCCGAAGCCGAAGCCTCGGGACTGGCGATCGCCGATTACATGGAGGAAGCCTGCGATGCCGTGCCGAGCGGCCGTATCGCGGAGCCCGAGGAAGTCGCCTCGCTCGCCCTCTTCCTGGCCAGCGAGGGCGCCACGCACATCAACGGCGCGACCATCCTGATCGATGGCGGCGCGAGCGCCTAGGCGCCGGAAAAATCGACCCCGGCAAAGACCATTGAAGGCGCCAGTATCGACGAGTAGCGATACACGTCGTTGCCGACCATCTCGAGCCGGCTGAACAGATCCTTCAGGTTACCGGTGACGTTCATCTCGCCCACCGGCCGTCCGATCTTGCCGCCTTCGATCATGTGGCCGCGCAGCCCGAGCGAGAAGTCCCCGGTCGTGTTGTCCGCATTGCCCCCGAGCCAGGACGTTACGTAGACGCCGTCACCGACATCGGCGAGCAGTTCGTCGAGCCCGAGATCGCCGAGCCCGATCACGCGATTCGACGGTGACCCGGTGGTCGGCTCCATGCCGGTCTTGCGACCATGGTAGGTATCGACGTAGAGGTTCCGCACCACGCCCTCCTCGACGATCGGCAGGTAGCGTGCGGAGATTCCCTCGCCGTCGAAATGCCGTGATTCGAAGCCGCGCGGAATCAGCGGATCGTCGACGATTGTCAGCTTGTCGCTGAAGGCCTTGTCGCCGACGAGGTCGGCCCAGAACGACTGGCCCTGCTGCACACGCCGTGCCGTCGCCGCGTTCATCAGTCGCCCGATGAGCTGCCCCGCCGCCCGCGAGTCGACCACCATCGACGTTTTCAGCGTCGGTCCTTTTTCCGACCCCAGCCTGGCCTCTGCGCGTTCCAGTGCTACGCGGGCGACGTCGCTGGCTGCCGGCAATTCGCTGACATGCGGACTCCCCGCATAAAAGCTGTCCGACGCCCGGCGGTCGCCCTCGTCCTTGAGCGTGATGCTCGACCCGTACCAGCAATAGGTACTCGATTGCGAACCCGAAAACCCGTTGCTGCTGACCGACGCCGACTCGTAGGTCCCGTCGTAGATGCCCGAGGTCGCCGAAATCACCTTGTCATGGTCGGTAGCGACGCCGTCGAGCGACTTGCACCACTCGAGTCGCTGTTCGCGGCTGATGGCGGCTACTGCCGGGTCGACGAGATCGAGATCATCGGTCGGCCGGCCCTGGAACAATTCGGGCGGCGTAATCTTGCGAAACTCGTCCGGCTCGAGCGCGCGCGTTATGGCAACGGCTTCCTTAACAAAGCTCTGCAGGCGTTCCGGGTTCAGGTCCGTCGTCTGGTGACTCGAGAAGCGGTCATCCGCATAGACCTCGATATTGAGGCCGCGGGACGTTGTGTCCTTGACCTTTTCGAGCGCTCCATCACGAAACTGGAACTCGACGTCACGGCTCTGTGTGGCAAACGCAAAAACCTCGTCGGCCCCGGCGCGCTGCGCCATCTCGACGGCCTGTGCCGCCCTGTCCTTGAGTTCAGCCGACATTCTCGCCTCCCACGGTCATCTTCGACACCAGCACAGTCGGGATGCCCTGCGATACCGGAACGCTCTGGCCGTTCTTGCCGCAGGTCCAGCCGCCTGTGTCGAGCCGCGCGTCGTTGGCCACCATGGTGATGCGCTCGAGCGACTCGGGACCGTTGCCGATGATGTTGACGTCCTTGATCGGCGCCGTGATCTTGCCGTTCTCCACGAGCCAGCCGTTCTTGACGTAAAAAGTGTAATCGCCCGCCCCGATCTGCACCTGACCGTTGGTGTAGGTCTCACAGATGATGCCATGATCGACGGCCGCGATGATCTCGTCTCTGGTATGCGGTCCGTCCTCCATGAAGGTACAGGTCATGCGCGGCATCGGTGCGTACTTGTAGGATTCGCGCCGGCCCGAACCGGTCGGTTTCAGCCCGTATTGCTTCGCACTGATCTCATCGTGGAGGTAAGACCTCAGGATGCCGTTCTCGACCATCACGGTGCGCCCGGCCCGGTTGCCTTCGTCATCGTAATTGAGTGCGCCGCGCTCGCGCGGAATATCGGCCTGGTCGATAACGTTGACGAACGGTTCGGCGACTTTCTTCCCCATCATGTCCGAGTAGATACTCGTCCCCTTGCGGTTGAAGTCGGCTTCCATACCGTGGCCGATGGCCTCGTGCAGCAGGATGCCGCTCGGCCCCGAGGCAAGGATCACCGGCATTTCGCCGGCGGGCGGCCGCCGAGCCTCGAACTGGATCAGCGTGCGGTCGACGGCCTCCTCGACCATCTTGGTCAGACGTTCTTCCGTGTACCAGCTGAATTCCTCGCGCGCCGCAATGTTCGAATAGCCGGTCTGAGTGTCGCCGTCCTTGGTTGCCGTAACCACGACCGTGACGCGGGTCATCGGCCGGTGATCGGTGACGAGCCTGCCATCGAGCGTCGCGATCATGACGCGTTCGTCGCCATCGGCCCAGTAGACGGCGACCTTCTCGATCGACGGGTCCATCGATTTCGCCTTCTGCTCGACGAATTGCAGCACGGGAAGCTTCTGGTCGATGCCGACATCGCTCCATGGGACGGCCGTCGTGTACAGGTCGCCGGAGCCGAGCGGATTGAAGGCCTGCGGCGCGGTCACGGCACTGCCGGAGGCGATGGCCGAGGCCGTGCGCGCCGCCGCGAGCATGGACGGCATCGTCAGGTCCTCGGTAAAGGCGTAGCCCGTCTGATCACCGATGACGACGCGCAACCCAACGCCCTGCTCGATTCCCGAGTTCGCTGTCGACACGATGCCGTCCTCGAGCGTCAGCGTGTTGGTGCGCGAGTGCTGGAAATACAGGTCCGCGGCGTCGGCTCCGCGTAACGTCAGTTCCGACATCACGCGAGCCGTCGTCGCCTGGTCGACGCCGAACCAGCTCATGAACGGGTTCTGCGGTGTTGCCTGGCTGACGGCGGTCGCGTGCTGTACGCCGCACCCCTGCAGGAACGCCGGCATCGTCAGGACGGCGCTGCCGGCCGCCATGTGGCCGAGAAATTCTCTGCGTTTGATTGTCATCTGAGATCCCCAATCGTCATTTAAAGCTTTAGATGCGCGCGCGGCGCGTAACGTTGCATATTATTTGATCACGGACGGCGGCGCTTCGACCAGTATCGCAAAGTCAGGAAACCGAACAGCATGCCGCCAAGATGGGCAAAATTGGCGATGCCCGGCGCCCGGCCGCTGACCCCGAGAAAGAGTTCGAGCGCGCCGAAAACGACGACAAAGGTGATTGCGCGCATCGGGATCGGCGGAAACAGGGGCACGACGATTCGATTCGGAAACGTCAGCCCATAGGCGAGCAACAGGCCGAACAGTCCGCCCGATGCGCCGACGGTCGGGTAGAGGCCACCCTGCATCGCCGCGACGATTAGCTGCACCAGGCCGGCCCCGACCACGCAGATCAGGTAGTAGGTGAGAAACTTTTTCGGCCCCCAGAGTCGCTCCAGGTCCTGGCCGAACATCCACAGGCCGAACATATTGAAGGCGATGTGCGTCAGGTTACCGTGCAGGAAACCGTAAGTGAGCAGTTGCCACGGTGCGAACGGTGCCTGCGGATGCGTCGCGGGCCACAACGCAAAGTTGACCATCATGAACTCGAAGGCCATTTGCTGCAGCGCAAAGATCAGCCCGTTCGCCACGAGCAATGCGAAAATGACGTTGGGAATCCCGCCACGACCCGCCGGTTGTCTTGTGAATGCCTTGCTCATTACC
>JARRMH010000127.1:0-7279 GCA_037386205.1 Woeseiaceae bacterium
GCCGGCGGCGGTCGAGCTCCCACCGTCCGTTCGCACGGCGCTCGGCTGGAGTGCGGCAGACGCAGCGTCCGTGGGCGCTTATCCGCCGGACTGACGCGCCGCCGGTGACAGAATGTTAAACGTTTTACATGCCCTTCGCCGCGGCCCGGAGCGATCGGGACGAGTGGAGTGCGCGTGAGCAAGATCGATCTCAAAAAGGAATTCAAGCCGTTCTACAGCGCGTCGCGCAAGGAGGTGGAGTTCGTCGATGTGCCGGCAATGAATTTCCTGATGATCGACGGCCAGGGCGACCCCGGCCGCGCAACCGCCTACGAACAGGCTGTCGAGGCCCTGTACAGCGTTGCCTACACAATCAAGTTCGCGATCAAAAAGGGGGGCGCCGCGATCGACTACGTCGTGCCACCCCTGCAGGGCCTGTGGTGGGCTGACGACATGAGCGATTTCGTCACCGGCAAGCGCGACAACTGGCGTTGGACGATGATGATCATGCAGCCCGAGTGGGTGACGGCCAGCGTGGTCGCTGCCGGCATCGAGACGGCCAGCCGGAAGAAAGAGCTGCCGTCACTGCCCTTGTTGAGATTCGCCGATTTCCGGGAGGGCGCGGCCGCCCAGCTTCTGCATATCGGCCCGTATGCCGACGAGGGACCGACCATTGAACGGCTGCACACTAGCATTGCCGATCACGGCCTGGAACTGCGTGGCCGTCATCATGAAATCTATCTCAGTGACCCGCGCCGCAGCGATCCCGCCCGGCTGAAGACCATCCTTCGCCAGCCCGTCGGAAACCCGCAATAGACTCCCTCTAAGTCGCTGAAAAAAATAGTGTAAAACGTTTTACATGCTGGCCCGGAGCGCCTAAAATGGGGCGTCATGGAGAAAGTCGGCATCAAGGACATCGCGCAGCGCGCAGGCGTCTCGATTGCGACGGTGTCGCATGCCTTCCGCAATCCCGGCCGCGTGTCGGACAAGACCCGGGCCCGCGTCCTCGCGGCAGCCTCCGAACTCGGGTACACGCCCAACCAGCAGGCCGTCAACCTGCGTACCGCAAGGTCGGGCAACATCGTCGTGATCATTCCCGACATTGCCGACAGCTACAATTCCGAAATCATCAAGGGCATCGAAGCCGTGGCGCGCAAGCGGGGCTACTCGGTGCTGCTGGGCGACACGCAGGGGACCGAAGAACGCGAGCGCGAGTTCGCCAACATGGTGCACTCGCGGCAGGCCGACGGCATCATCCTGATGTCGAACAACGTGCCGTTCGACATCCAGCCCGAGACGCCGATCGAGGACATCCCCCCGATCGTCAACGGCAGCGAATTTGCCGGCCACCCGGGCATACTCAGCGTGTCCATCGACGACAAGCAGGGCGGCAAGGATGCGACCAATCACCTGCTCGAGCTCGGTCATCGCGACATCGGCGTGATCACCGGCGATCGCCACAGCACGAGTACCCAGCGGCGGCTCGAGGGCTTTCACGAGGCCATGCAGGAAGCCGGTGTCGAGGTCGACGAGAATCTCATCATCTACGGGATGTATGAAGTCGACATGGGCGAGGCCGCCGCAACCGAATTGCTCGTCCGCAAGAAACGGCCGACGGCCATCTTCTGCTTCAGTGACGAGCTGGCGCTCGGCTGCATGCACTCGCTGCATGCCGCCGGTTTTTCGGTGCCCGACGACATTTCCGTCATCGGTTTCGACGACATCGCGTTCGCCCGCTACTTCTCGCCGCCACTCACGACGATTGCCCAGCCCGCCGAAGCGATCGGGCGGACCTGCACGGAGTTACTCATCGACCTGATCGAAGGCAAGCGCCCGAAACGCAACCGCTTCATCCTGCCGCACGCGCTGGTCGTTCGTTCGAGTACCCGGCAGCTCGACTGAGCCGCGCCGGTCAGGTGGCGGGCAGCCGTACCTCGACCCGGGTGTGCGCTCCGGCTTCGACGGCCCGGATCAGCGGCTCGTCCAGGGCTTGGCCGTCGGTACTGACACGCACCTTGCTCACCCGCTCGTCCCGCCGATAGCGAACGTCGAACGTTGCGCCACGAAAGCGCCGCGTCGCCCGGGCGGTTTCCCAGTCCGACGGCAGGTTCGGCGCCACGTGCAGCCCCGCACTCGAACCCCGCAGACCGAAGACGCCCTCGACGAGGCAGCGGTACAGCCAGCTTGCGGCGCCGGTATTGAACAGCTGGCTGGAGCGGCCCGCCGTCCGCGGGCGGCGGGCTACGTCACCGCGATAGTAGTTGGGAACGAAGACGGGCAGTTGTCCGCGGTGCAGCAGGTCATCCGCGGCCGGTCCCGGGATCATTCGCCTGATCTGCTCACAGGCGCGGTCCGCGTCGCCGAGTCGGAGCAGGGCAAAAATGTAAAACGTCGCCGCGTGATTATAGATCGAGCCGTTTTCCGCGACCCCCGGAAACTTCTGTGTCAGGCGTCCGATCCGCTCATTCATGCTGGTGTAGGCCGGGGCCAGTACGGTCGTGCCGTAGGGTGTGCCGAGCTGCTCCTCGATCGCGGCGACCAGCGTCTCGAGGCGGTCCTCCCGCGCAAGGCCGGCCAGCATGGCCCAGCTCTGCGGGTTCAGGTAGATCCGGCCCTCGCGGTCGCCGTCGATGCCGAACGGGGTGCCGTCGTCACTGATGCCGCGGGCATACCAGCGCCCGTCCCACAGGTGACGCTCGATGGCTGCCGCCGTTTCCTCGGCCGCCGCGTCCATCTCGTCGGCGATGGCGTGCCTCCCCGTATCGCGGCACACGCGGGACCAGAGCCGCAGCGCGTGTACGGTGGCGATCGACAGCCAGCCGGATACGCCCTTGCCGCCATGGCCCACCATATTCATCGGGTCGCACCAGTCTCCCTGGCCGATCAGGCTGAGGCAACGATCGTCGCGGTTGCCGATTAACCAGCGCATCGCGGCCGTGACGCGCTCGCTTACCGTGGCGGGCGAGCCGTCGTCTGCGACGCCGACCGGTTCGTCAAGCAGCGCGAAATCCGCGGTCTCGTCGAGATAGGCTTCGAGGCAGACGGGCACCCACACGCAATGGTCCGTATGCGGTATGCGGTTGATGTAGGTGAGCTCGCCGCCGGCGGCGAGCACGATCCCGTCGGGCATGCTGCCGTCCGCGGCCTGCTGCCCAAGTGCCTGCAGCAGCGCCTTGCGGGTCGCCGCCGGGTCGATGTAGGCCATCCCCATGCTGTCCTGCAGAAAGTTGCGGGTCTGGGGATCGGCCGTCACGCGATGCGCATCGCCGTGGTAGAGGACCTGCCGGTTCAGCCAGTGATTGACGAAGTCGTCGAGTGCGGCGTCCGGCGTTTCGATCGAGAGGCAGCCGGCGCCCCGTTCGAGGTAGCGCTCGTAGCTGGCGCGGCTTGCGCTGAACGCGCCGGAGCGGAAATAGCGGTCGCGCAATGTGCCGATTTCATCGTCGTCGCGGGCGGGACCGAACAGGAACCGGAGCTGCCGGGATTCTCCCGGTTGCAGCGTCAGCCGGTATTGCAGGATTCCGGCCGGCAGCTCGTAGCAGGCGTCACCGTTGCCGAGCGTCGGTCGGCGCAGCGCGTCGGGGTCGCCGATCCCGCCTTCGCCCTCGAAGGTCTGCAGGGCGCATTCCCAGGCGACCGGGTCGGTGTCGTGCACGAGGAACGTGCAGTCCTTGAATGTCCGGACTTTTTCGTAGTCGGTGAGCGCCTGGTAGGGAGCAATCGAGCGCGCGACGATGCCGGCGAGCGTCGCATCGTAAGCGGCCGACTGGTTCATCCAGCTCATGTAGCCGATCGAAAAATTGGTGCACACCGAGAGGCACCGCGCCCGGTCGCCGGGGTTGTCGAGGTGCAGCAACCAGAGCTCGACGACATCGTCCACGGGGACCGCGACGCCGAGACGACAGTCGATGCCGAGGTTCGATACCCGCCATTCGATGTCGCCCCTGCCGACCGAGAACGCAAACGCGTCGGGAGCCCGTCGCACGGGTTCGTGCGGCAGCGAGAACAGCTCTCCGGACTCCTCGTCGCGGACGTATACGAAGCGGCCGGGATGATGCGCGTAGCGCGGCTGCTCCGGTTGCATGAAGGTCTGTTGTTCGAGAACCGGACCGTAGGAGTATTTCGCCGCCTCCGGCTGCATGTGGCGTGCGGTGACGAAGCCGCGGCAGTTGACGTGCAGCAGCAGGCTGGCGTTCCAGAGGAAGCTCCCGGCGTCGGGCATCGCGGTCGGGCTGGTCAGCTCGACGCGTGCGCCCTGCTCGCTAGTTCGCAGCGGACGTCGCATGCCGCTCGTCGAGGTCGTCCTGGATGCTCGCAAGTTGCGAGCGGGTCAGCGTGTAGAACGGAATGACAGCCACCGAGAGCAACGCAAACAGGCCGGGGTACACGGTCTGCAGCAACGCGATGCCGGTCTGCGATGCGTCGGATTGCGCCTCGTTGGCGACGTACCCGATGGCGGCGAGAATGGCGAGCATCCCGGCCGAGCCGAGCGAACCGCCGAGCTTTTGCGCGAACGAAGCCGCGGCAAAGGTCATGGCCGTGGCGCGGCGGCCGTTCTTCCACTCATTGTAATCGGCCGTGTCGGCGTACATCGACCAGGTCAGCGGCGCTTTCGGGCCGAGCGCCAGGCTGATGGCGATGTTGAAGACGAAAATCAGCGTGATGTTGTCTTTCGGTACGAGGTAAAACAGGCCGGACAAGACGCCGACGAGGGTCATCGAGATCATCAGGAGACGGGGCTTGTCGATGTGGCGTGACAGGTAGGGCGTCAGCCAGGCGCCCGCGGCGAGCCCGAACGTCTGGCATGGCAGGTAGTACTTGAGGAGCTCCGGGCGCTCGACGTAGTACTTGAAGTAGTAATATGCCGAGCCGCCGCGCATCGTGAACACCATCATGATGACCATCGCGAGCACGAACAGGATCACCCATGGCCGGTTGCGCACGAGGTCAGCAAGATCGCGACGCACGTCGGTTCGCTGCGCTGCCGGCGGCGTGACACGTTCGCGGGTGGTAAAAAACGTAGTCGCAAAGATCAGCGTGGCGACAATGCCGTAGACGACCAGGGTCAACTGCCAGCCGCGCTCCTCGTCGCCCTGGCCGAGGAACTCGACCAGCGGCAGCGTCATCCAGTTGACCAGCGTGCCGCCGATGAAGGCGAAGATGAACCGGATACTGATCAGCGACGTGCGCTCGTCGCCGTTCGACGTCATGACGCCGGAGAGGGCCGAGTAGGGCATGCTCAGCACCGTGTACGTCAGCATCAGCAGCGTGTAGGTCGCATAAGCCCAGATCACTTTGCCCGATGCGTCGAGGTCCGGTGTCGTGAAGGTCAGGACGCCGGCCGCGGCCATCGGCAGGGCCGCGAACAGCAGGTAGGGGCGGAATTTTCCCCAGCGGGTGCGGGTGCGGTCCGCGATCGCACCCATCAGGGGATCGGTGAAGGCATCGACGATGCGCGTGATCAGCATCATGAAGGCCGCGGCCCCGGCCTGGATGCCGAATACGTCGGTGTAGAATGCGGCGAGAAACGAGGCGATCGTGGTCCAGTAGAAATTGAAACCGAGATCGCCGATGCCGAAGCCGATCTTCTCCCCCAGGCTCAACCGAGCCTGGCGTGACGTTTGCTGTTGCACTGGGACCCCCAAGTGACCAGAATGTTAGCCTTAACATTCTGCCACCAAAACGAGCCTTTGACCCGGGATTTGCGCCAAAATGATCAAGAAAATTAACCTGATGCTGCTGCTGGCAGTCCTCGCGGCCTGCGACAGCGGGCACGATCCGGCACGTGACGCCGCACGCGACCCGGCGACCACTGCAGCACCGGCGGCAGCGCCGGCCGAAACGCCCGTCAGCGCGCCGGACGGCACGCTCGATGCCGCGAACTGGCCCACGCAGGACCCGGTCATGGCACGCGATGCGGAGATGGAGCAGCGCATCGCCGATCTCATCTCGCGCATGACGCTCGAGGAGAAGGTCGGCCAGGTGATCCAGGCCGACATCAACGCGGTGACACCGGACGAGGTGCGTGACTACAACCTCGGCTCGATCCTCAACGGCGGCGGCTCGGCGCCCGGCGGCGACAATCGCACGACGCCCGACAAGTGGCTCGAACTGGCCGACGCTTTCTGGGATGCATCGACTGACACGTCGGACGGGGGGGTCGGCATCCCGGCCATCTGGGGTACGGACGCGGTCCACGGGCACAGCAATATCCTCGGCGCGACCCTGTTTCCCCACAACATCGGGCTCGGCATGGCCAATGACCCGGAACTCCTCCGCCGCATCGGCCGTGCCACGGCGCTCGAGATTCTCGCCACCGGGCTCGACTGGACGTTCGCACCCACGGTTGCGGTGGCCCGCAATGACCGCTGGGGCAGGACCTACGAAAGTTACTCGGAAGACCCGCGCATCGTCGCGGCGTATGCACCGATTTCGTCGGCGACGGCGGCACGACCGACGGCCATGACCAGGGCGACATGGCCGGCAGCGAGGCCGAGCTGCGCGACATTCACGCGGCCGGCTACCCACCGGCCATTGCCGCCGGCGTGCAGTCGGTCATGGCCTCGTTCAACAGTTTCCACGGACGCAAGATGCACGGCAGCAGGACCATGCTGAACGACGTACTCGTCGGGCGCATGGGCTTCGACGGTTTCGTCGTCGGCGACTGGAACGGTCACGGCCAGGTCGCCGGGTGTTCGAACACCTCGTGCGCGCAGTCGTTCAATGCCGGTCTCGACATGTTCATGGCGCCCAACAGCTGGAAAGGGGTGTACGAAAGCCTGCTCGAGCAGGTCCGCAGCGGCGAGGTGACCATGCAGCGGCTCGATGAGGCGGTGGCCCGCATCCTGCGCGTGAAGATGCGGTTCGGGCTGTTCGAGGCCGGACGCCCGTCATCCCGCAAGCATGCCGGAAACTTCGCGTTGCTGGCCGCGCCGGAACATCGTGCAATCGCACGGGAAGCCGTGCGCAAGTCGCTGGTGCTGCTGAAGAACGAACACGGCTTGCTGCCGCTGGCGCCGGACGTCGATGTGCTCGTTACCGGCGATGGCGCGCATAACATCGGCAAGCAGAGCGGTGGCTGGACGCTCAACTGGCAGGGCACCAACAACCTGCGCGAGCATTTCCCCAACGGCGAGTCGATCTTCGAGGGCATCCAGGCGATGCTCGGCGACGGCAGTGATGACTGGTACGCCGATTACAAGTACTTCGTTGAACCGGCGACCGACGATCGCCCGTATTTCTCGCATTTCTTCAAATGGCGATCGCTGCCCGAAGTAATCGCGCTGCGCACTGCCGGGGG
>JARRMH010000128.1:0-6373 GCA_037386205.1 Woeseiaceae bacterium
CCGATCGCCTGAAACAGCCGCTGCTGCGGGTCACGGTCGACGGCCGGCAGACTTTCAAAGAAGTCTCTTGGGACGAGGCGCTCGATTTCATCAGCGACAGGATGAAACGGATCGCCGCAACCTACGGTCCCGAGAAACTGTTTATGCTGAATCAAGGCGCCGGCAGATCCCACTTTCGCCACCTGCTCCGTGCGTACGGCTCGGAAAGCCACGCGGAACCGGCTTTTGCACAATGCCGCGGGCCACGTGACGTGGGCTTCGATCTGACCTTCGGCGAGTCGGCGAGCTCGCCCGAACGAACCGATATGGCGAACGCGCGCTGCATTGTCCTGCTCGGGTCACACATCGGCGAAAACCTGCACAACGGCCAGGTTCAGACCCTCGCGGAAGCGCTCGGCAAGGACGTTACGCTGATCACGGTCGATCCGCGCTTCTCGGTGGTAGCCGGCAAGTCGAAGCACTGGTTGCCGATCAAGCCGGGTACGGATCTTGCCCTCCTGTTGTCATGGATGAACGTACTGATCGAGGAAGAGCTGTACGACAAGGACTATATCGATCGATACGCGGTCGGCTTCGAGCAGCTGGCGCAGCACGTTCGTGATTACACGCCCGAATGGGTCTACCTCGAGACCGGCATCAAGCCGGACGTCATTCGTGAAACCGCACGCGAGATGGCCAAGGGGTCACCGGCGACGATCGTCCATCCCGGCCGTCACGCGGTCTGGTATGGCGACGACACGCAGCGCAGTCGCGCGGTCGCGATCCTGAACGCGTTGCTGGGTTCCTGGAATCGTGAGGGCGGGTTCTACCTTCCGGAAATGGTCAAGCTCCCTTCTTACCCGTTGCCGGCCTACCCGGAGCCGAAATACACGACGGCCGACGCTTATCCTGGCAAATGGCCATTCGCACCGCAGGGTGTAACCAATGGCGTCATTGAAGCGTCCATCGGTGAGGACGCCTTTTTCAAGGGCTGGCTGGTTTACGGAACCAACCTGCCGCAAACAATTCCCGCCATCGAGGACAAGCTTGAGGCGGCCGTCAATTCGTTGGATCTCGTCGTCGTCGTCGAAACGATGCCGTCCGAGATGACCGGCTATGCCGATGTCATCCTTCCCGAGTGCACATATCTCGAGCGCTACGACGAACTGCGCAATTCGGGCGAGCGGCACCCGTCGCTGGCGCTGCGCATGCCGGCGTTTGAGCCACAGTACGAGAGCAAGCCGGGCTGGTGGATTGCCAAGCAGCTCGGTCACCGGCTCGGCCTCGACGCGTACTTTCCGTGGGAAGACTTCTCCGAGAAGCTTGACTGGCAACTTCGGCAAGTGGGCAGCTCGCTCGAGGAAATGCAGGAGATCGGAGTCAAGAATTTCCCGCGCAAGACGGCCATGTATTTCCGTGAAGGTGAGCCGGTCCGCTTCCGGACACCGAGCCGCAAGATAGAGCTGTACTCGAAACAACTGGCCGACAAAGGCTTCGACCCGATGCCTGTCTACACACCGCCCGATCCGGTACCCAAGGGATTCTACCGGCTCAATTACGGGCGCATGCCGGCGCACACGTTCGGCAAGACGACCAACAATCCCCTGCTGTTCCAGCTCGCCCCGGAAAACCAGCTATGGGTCAACCCTCTGGTGGCGAACGAGTGGGACATCAGGAGCGGGGACTACGTGCGGCTCGGCGGCACCAACGGCGTCGTGAGCAACGAGATCCGGGTTCGCGTAACCGAGCGTATCGGCCCGGATTCAGTATTCATGGCGCACGGTTTCGGCCACAAGTCAAAACGCCTGCGGCTGACGTCCGGTGTCGGGGCTGACGACGGTTCTCTGATGGGCAACATCAAGGTCGACCCGATCATGGGGGGCACTGGCATGCGCGCGAAATTCGTCACATTCGTAAAGGAACGCGCAGCAGGAGTTGAATCATGACCCGTTACGCGATGGTTATCGATACCACGACCTGCATCGGTTGCGGCGACTGTGTGGTGGCGTGCAAGACCGAGAACAAGGTGCCGGAAGGACTGAATCGCGACTGGGTCGTCGAGGCGACAAAAGGTACCTATCCAAACTTGACGACCGAGTTTCGCTCCGAGCGCTGCAATCACTGCTCGAACCCGACTTGCGTCACGCTGTGCCCGACCGGTGCCAGTCACCTCTGGAAGGATACGAACATCGTGCTGGTCGACCCCGATCAGTGCACGGGCTGCAAGGCCTGTATCGCGGCTTGTCCCTATGACGCCCGCCTTGTTATGCATCCGGGTGGCTACATCGACAAATGCACGTTCTGCCATCATCGCGTGGAGGACGGTCTCGACCCGGCCTGCGTATCGAGTTGTCCGACGCGCTGCATGCACTTCGGATCGCTCGATGATCAGGGCAGCATCGTGAGCGAGCTGTTGAAGACCCGTGAGCACAAGGTGCTGAACCCGGGTACGGGCAACGACCCCAACGTCTTTTACCTGGTCTGAAGGTGATGCCGTGACTGAAGAACTGTTTGTAACCGCCCGCGCGAACGACCTGATCGATCCCGGTCTCCAGATCTGGACCTGGGAAGTCGCGATGTACCTGTTTCTCGGCGGGGTCACGGCGGGCATCATGGTGTTTGCCGCCATCGTCGCGTTGCTGAACAAGGATCGGGAAGCACCGTTTGCGAGCGACCGCCTGGCGATCCTCGCGCCGATCGTGCTCTCGATCGGCATGGCAATGCTGTTTCTCGATCTTGAACACAAGCCGTACGTGTTCCGTTTCTATACGACCTTCCGCGTGCTGTCACCGATGTCCTGGGGTGCCTGGATACTGATCATCATCTACCCCGTGTCCATCCTGCAGATCCTGTCCACGGTGCGCCGCGGCGTGCCGCAGGCGGCGGGGTTCATCGACCGTTTGGCACCCGCACGTGCACTCGTCGACTGGTGCGAGGCGCATCGGCGCGAGATTGCCTTTATCGCGGCACCGGCCGGCGTGCTGCTCGGCGTCTATACGGCAATCCTGCTGAGTGCATTTGGAGCGCGGCCGTTCTGGAACACCGGTATCCTGGCGCCGTTGTTCCTCGTATCCGGCCTGTCAACGGCTGCGGCACTCGTCGCTTTGCTGACCAGGGACCACGGGGAGCGCGCCTGGTTCACGCGGATCGATATCGGGCTGATCGTCGTGGAGCTCGCACTTGTGGGGTTGTTTATTATCAATCTCGCGACAGGATCGGCCGCACAGATCAAGGCCCTCGAATGCTGTGTCATGGGTGGGCCGTTTACATTTGCGTTCTGGGTGCTGTTTGTCGGCATCGGCCTGTTGATTCCCCTGGTGCTCGAGATCCTGGAAATGCGGGGACTCGGCAAGACGCTGGCGCTCGCAGCGGCGGTGCTGGTCCTGGTCGGTGGCTACACGCTGCGGCACGTGATGATAGAGGTCGGTCAGAGGAGCACGTGGACTTCTTACGAAACGCAGTATAATGCCGAGCTCCTGGACCGACTGGAGTACCCATGACCGCATCGACCCGATTCCTTCTTGCCGCGCCCGTGATACTCGCGCTCGCCGCTTGCGGCGGCGCCGAGAAGCCGTCCGGGTCGCTCGTGGATGTCGCGCAGGCGGCCGCCCGACAGACCGATCGTGTCGACGTCGAGGCGCTCGCCAGATCGATCATCGAAGGCCAACAGGATTTCGTGCTTATCGATATTCGGTCCCGGGACGACTACGAGAAAGGATATATCGGCGAGGCGAGACACATCCCGCTCGCCGAGCTGGTGACGTCTGAAACGCTTGCGGATTTGCCGACGGATCGCAGGATTGTCGTCTACTCTAACGGGTCCGAGAACGGTGCCAAGGCCGCAACGCTGTTGCGGGTAGCCGGTCTCGACGCCCAGGTCGTCACGGGTGGCTACAATGCCTGGCATGCTCGCGTGCTGAACCCGGATATCAGCGCCGAGGAACTCGATGGCGAGAGCCTGAGGGTCTCGGAGCAGCGGGCTATTGCCTGCTATTTCGTCGGCGATCGCGGCGAGGGAGCGGAGCGCCGGCCCGAGGCCGAGTTCGTGCCGCCCGTATTCACCGAGGACGAAGAACCGGACGACCAGCCGCTGCCGCCGGCCGGCGCCGAGTCCTGCTGAATTTCAGCCGAAAAGATCTTCTGCATCTCTTCCCGGGTCAATGGCCGCTGGCCCGCGACCGGAGCGCGGCCGCCCAGCGAATTTCCGATGTTGGTCCACGCGTCGGCCGGCAGGCCGTCAGCCAGTGCATCGTGAACCGGGACGAATCGGAGGGCCCCGTCAACGAGGTCGAGCGATCCCTCGCCGAGACCCAGCGCCTGGCTCGAGCGATGGCAGGAGCCACAGCTGCGCGCTTTGCCTGTCGTATGCGGTGACAGCGGCGCAAACACGCGAATGAACTTCTCCTCGTCCCATTCCGGGTGTGCAACCGTCATGACCATGCCCGGGACGAAGGCTTCGATTTGATCGTCCGCGTTCACGCCGAGTGCGGGCAACGTGTTACGGACGTCCCAGCGCCGGTCGCTCCAGCGGCCGGGCGTGACCTTGCGCTCGACGTGATCCCACTGTTCGTCCGCCGCATCGTATTCCATGTGGCAACCGAAGCATTGCGGTGCCCACTGGCTGTGGCAGGTGGAGCAGGTCAGCCGTGCGTGGTTCGTGTCGTCCGCGTGCGGTTCGTGACAGTCCGTGCACGCCGCGAGCACGGCATCGCGCTGGTGCACCGCGCCTGCAGCCGAGCTCATCACGTCGTCCGCTGTGTGGCAATTCGTGCAGGACATGCCTGCGAGGTAGTGGGCGTCGGCCGGCATCTTCGCGACCGTGCGCCCGTCAGCCAATCGCAGACCGGGCTCGTCGACCTCCGCCAGCCCCGCGTAGCTCAGCGAGATACGGCCCGAGCGTGAGTGACACCCGAAGCAGCGCCCCTCCGATACATCGGCCGACAGGGCCGGGTGCGCCTTGTCGGGATGCAAGGCGATGTGACAGGCGAGACATCCGCCACCGCGCCCGCGGGTGACGTCGACGGCATGCTCGGTTTTCGGCTGCCCCAGGTGGCAGCTTGCGCACTGCTTGCGCAGCATGGAGTCCGCGACCGTATTGCCAAGCGACTGCAGGTTCTGCGTGTGCGCCGGCCCGGGGTCTCCGTCGATCAGGGCACGTGTCGTGTGCACCATGCCGCGCGCCGTGTGCATGAGGCTGTTGGTTACCGAAGCGACGCGATCCGCATGGCACGCGCCGCATGCCCGGTCGGCATTCTCGAGGTTGCCGGGGAACGCGAGCATGCCCTCGTGAGCGTTCGCTGCGTCGCTTGCCGAGCTGTCGCCGTCGTGGCAGACAGTGCAGGCGGCGGCACCGAACGCGTGCCCCGGGCTGAAGCCTGACTGCCGGTCTGCGTGGCAGTCGATGCAGGTGCCGGGAACCTGCTGTTCCGCGCCCGCCTGCGACGCGATCAGAAGGGCGACGACCCAGAACGAGGCGGCGATTGCCGCAAACGGCTTGCAGGGACCGTTGCCGATGGTCCGGCGCATCGGTCGCTAGTCACTACTCTGGTTGTCGAATTCGAGGACCCTGTACGACACGGCGATCGCCGCTTCGGCACTTGCGTCCAGCTTGCGCGCCGCCTCGACCAGCGGTGCGACACGGCTCTCCGAGAGCCCGGCCTGCGGCAGCGCGAGGTACATGGCTCTGAATTCCGGGACCGGTTCGGGGCTGGCGAGAATGTGCAGGCGTGAGAATTCCCCAGCATGTTCAACGGGCCAGCAGCGGGCGTCACCGCGGGCGGAGACCTGGTGTAAAACATCCGGCGCCAGAGGGTTCTCCGCGTTGGCCATCGCCTGCGGAAACCGCCCGACTGCCGCACCCGCAGCGTTTTCACTGAAGACATACACGTACATCGGCAACGTCGTCTCGACGTCCAGGGCCAGGCAGTCTCCGACGGCAACGGGGTCGCCGGCCGCGAGGGGTGTCATATTGTCGTTGTCTCCGACGCGATAGAGCGTGCTCTCGAGTCGGTACTGGGATGGCCATTGCACGATGACGAGCACAGCCAGGATGAGGATGATGGTAACGCCGGCAATACGGCGTACGCGGCTCACGGGACCTTTGGCGACTTTGGCGAGCGCTTTGCCGAAGTCACCGGGAGTCTTGAAGCGTTCGTCGGGATTCGCGGCGACCGCCTGTTTGAGCAAGTCGATTGCCCGGTCCTCCTGGCCTGCCTTCGATCGGACCAGAGATTTTGGAAGCCTGAAGACATCTTTGAGGTGGAGTGTGCAAAGTGCGGCAAGCCGGTAGAGTTCTTCAAAGATGAACCGCAGTTGAAGCTGTTCGACTAACAAGAATCTCCTAAGATAGGAGTATAAAGAATATTCGACAGTGAGACAAAAAAGTTGACAATTC
>JARRMH010000129.1:0-6361 GCA_037386205.1 Woeseiaceae bacterium
GCTCGACCTCGTCCGACTGATCAACGCCGAAGACGCCAAAGTGGCGGCGGCCGTCGGCGCGCAGAGCGAGGCGATCGCACAGGCCGTCGACCTCGTCGCGGCGCGGCTCGGCGCCGGCGGACGGCTGATCTATGTCGGCGCCGGTACCTCCGGTCGACTCGGCGTTCTCGATGCATCCGAGTGCCCGCCGACGTTCAATGCCGATCCCGGGCAGGTCATCGGCCTGATTGCCGGCGGTGATGCGGCGCTGCGCCGCGCCATCGAGGGTGCCGAAGATTCGGCGGAGGCGGCGGTCGCTGACCTGCGCGCGGTGTCGCTGTCGGCTGGCGACGCTGTGGTCGGCATCAGCGCGAGCGGCACCGCACCGTACATTCTTGCTGCGCTCGACGAGGCGCAGGCAACCGGTGCTGCCGCCATCGCGCTGACCTGCAACGAGGACGCGCCGATCGCGGCACACGCCGACCTCACAATCGCGGTGGTGGTCGGGCCCGAAGTGCTCTCGGGATCGACGCGCATGAAGGCCGGCACGGCGACCAAGCTGGTTCTCAATACCCTGACGACCGGCGCCATGGTGCGTCTCGGCAAGACCTACGGCAATCTCATGGTCGACCTGCAGGCGAGCAACGCCAAGCTCGTGGCGCGCTCGCTGAGGATCCTGCAACGCCTCTCCAGTCTCGACGCGGCGGCCGCGGCAGAACTGCTGGCGCGCTGCGACGGCGAGTTGAAGACGGCCATCGTCGTGGCCCGGCTCGGCACCGGTGTCGATGAAGCCCGGCAACGCCTTGCCGCAGCAGATGGGCGACTGCGCCTCGCGCTCGGTGACGATGCGTAGGCTCGTCCTCGGTGCCGACGGCGGCGGCTCCAAGACGGCGGTCCGAATAGCCGCCGTGACCGCCGATGGTGCGCTCGAGACGCTCGGCGATGGTTACGGCGGCCCGTCGAACGTGCGTGCGGTCGGCCGCGCGCATGCCGAGATCAATCTCAACGTTGCCGTGGATGCGGCGCTGCGCGACGCGCAGGTCGGCGACGAGCCGATCGAGTACGCGGTCCTCGGTCTCGCGGGCAGCTCCCTGCCCGATGTGCAGGCCTTCATCCGGGGATGGGCCGAGCGGCGGTCGCTCGCGCGCATCGTGGACATCGTGCACGATGCCGACCCGGTGCTGGCGGCCGGCATCCCCGCGGGCGACGGCATCGCCCTGATCGTTGGCACCGGCTCGGTGGCGATCGGTATCGACCGCGGCGGGCAGCGGACCGTGACGGGCGGCTGGGGCCATCTCTTCGGTGACACGGGCAGCGGCTACGACCTCGGGCGCCAGGCGCTGGCCGCCGTAGCCGACGCTGTCGACGGCCTCGGCCCGGAGACCGCCCTGGTCGAGCGCATCCTGGCACGGCTCGGCACCGACAAACCGCGCGAGATGCTGCTGCGCCTCGACCAGGCCGTCGATGTGCGGCGCGAAATCGCCGCGCTCGCGCCGGTGCTGCTGCACGCGGCCGCGGACGGCGACGACGTCGCGCTCGGGATTGTCGACCGGGCAGCGGCCAGCACGGCGAAGCTCGTGCAGGCGAGTGCCGCGAAGCTCGGCTTCCCGAGCGATGCGCCGATAGCCGTGGCCGGCGGCATCGTCTGCAGGAGCGAGCTTTATCGGCACGCCCTGGTCGACCAGCTGCACGCCCTCGGCCTGAAGCCGCGCGCCATCGCGGTCGTCGACGAGCCGGTCGACGGTTGCCTCATCATGGCGCGGGACCGGCTGCTGGCGACTGCCTCGTGAGCCCGTCCGAGCGCAGCCGCTGGAGCTGGATTCCGAGCCTGTATTTCGCCGAGGGCCTGCCGTTCGTCGCGGCGATGACCGTCTCGGTGATCATGTACAAGCGGCTCGACATCTCCAACACGGCGATCGCGTTCTACACGAGCTGGCTGTACCTGCCCTGGATTATCAAGCCGCTGTGGAGCCCGCTCGTCGATCTGCTGTCGACACGGCGTGCCTGGATCGTGACGATGCAGCTGCTCGTCGGCGCGGCGTTTGCGGCCATCGCGCTGACGATCCCGACGGACGGATTTTTTCGCTACACGCTGGCCGCGTTCTGGCTGGTTGCATTCAGTTCGGCCACGCACGACATCGCGGCCGACGGTTTCTATATTCTCTCGCTCGATGACCACGACCAGGCCTGGTTCGTCGGCATCCGCAATACGTTCTATCGGCTGGCGATGATCACGGGGCAGGGCCTGCTCGTGATGGTGGCAGGCTACCTCGAGACGTCGACCGGCAAGGTGCCGGTCGCATGGAGCATCACGTTCTACCTGCTCGCCGCGATCTATCTGGTCCTGTTCGCCTGGCACCGGTGGGTCCTGCCGCGGCCGGCGGCCGACATTTCCGGTACGGTCGACTCGGTGGGCGGGCTGCTGGCGAACTTCGTCGAGACGTTCGTCGCGTTTTTCCGCAAAGCGCACATCGGCAAGGTGCTGGCTTTCCTGCTGCTGTACCGGCTGGCCGAGGCGCAGCTGGTCAAGCTCGCGTCACCGTTTTTGCTTGACGACGCGGCGGCCGGCGGGCTCGCACTCGGCACGGCCGAGGTCGGCTTCGTGTACGGCACGGTCGGCGCGCTGATGCTGACCCTCGGGGGCATTGCCGGCGGCATCCTGGCGGCGCGCCACGGACTCAAGTACTGGCTGTGGTGGATGGTGGCCGCGATCAACCTGCCGAATGTCGTCTACATCCTGCTGGCCGTGTTCCGACCCGAGAGCTTTGCGCTCGTGAACCTGGCCGTGGGGGTCGAGCAGTTCGGCTACGGCTTCGGCTTCACCGCGTACACGCTGTACATGATCTACGTGTCGCGCGGCCAGCACAGTACTGCGCATTTTGCGATCTGCACGGGCTTCATGGCGCTCGGGATGATGCTGCCGGGCCTCATCAGCGGCTGGTTACAGGAGATGCTCGGCTACTCGCTCTTTTTTGTCTGGGTACTACTTGCGACAATCCCGTCCTTTATCGTTGTCGGCCTGATTCCGCTCGATGCGGGCTTCGGTCGCAGGGATTCCGAACCAACAGGGGACTGATGTGGACTCAATCATCGTCACGGGCGGCCGCAAGCTGTCGGGAAGCGTCGCCACGAGCGGCGCCAAGAACGCCGCGCTGCCGGTTTTGTTCTCGGTATTGCTGGCCGATGGTGAACACACTTTCGAACGCGTGCCGTTGCTGCGCGACATCGATTCGACCGACCTGCTGCTCGAGGCGCTGGGCTGCGAGACCGCCCGCGACGGCACCCGCCTGACGATCCGCGTAGCGCCACCGGCCGAGCCCGTCGCGCCGTACGATCTCGTGCGCAAGATGCGCGCCAGCATCCTGTGCCTCGGGCCGATGCTGACACGTTACGGCGAGGCGCGCGTCAGCCTGCCCGGCGGCTGCGCCATCGGTTCGCGGCCCATCGACCTGCACGTGGACACGATGCGCAAACTGGGCGCCGAGATCGACATCGAGGGCGGCTATGTGATCGCGCGGGCGAAGCGCCTGGTCGGCGACCGCATCCTGTTCGAGAAACTGACCGTCGGCGGCACCGAGAATGCGCTGATGGCCGCGGTGCTGGCGAAGGGCACGACCATTCTCGAGAATGCCGCGAAAGAGCCCGAAGTCGTCGACCTGGTCCACTACCTGCGCGCGATGGGTGCGCGCATCGAGGGCGAGGGCACCAGCGTGATCACGATCGAGGGTGTCGATGAACTGCAACCCGCGAGCCACGCAATCGTCGCCGACCGTATCGAGGCGGGCACGCTGCTCATCGCCGGCGCAATTACGGGCGGCGCCGTGACGGTCGAGGATTGCGTCCCCGAGCATCTCGAGGCGCTCGCCGACAAGATGCGCGATTGCGGCTTCGACGTGACGGCCGGTGCCACGTCGATCTCGGTGGCCGAGACCGACGGCTGGACCGCGACCGACATTACGACTGCGCCGTACCCGGGATTCCCGACCGACCTGCAGGCGCAGTTCATGGCGCTGATGACCCAGGCGCAGGGGACCTCGGTCGTCACCGAGGGCATCTTCGAGAATCGCTTCATGCACGTGCAGGAACTCGTGCGTCTCGGCGCCGATATCACGCCAATGTCGCAGGTCGCGGTGGTGCGGGGCAGCCGCGGGGGACTGAGCGGCGCCCAGGTCATGGCGACCGACCTGCGCGCCAGTGCGAGTCTCGTGCTGGCGGGCCTCGTGGCCGCCGGCGAGACGCGCGTCAACCGAATCTATCACCTGGACCGTGGCTATGAACGACTCGAGGAGAAGCTGGCGTCTCTCGGCGCCGAAATCCGGCGCGTGCCGTGATGCGCGCGTATTACTCGCTGGCATGCTGGTGCTGGGCATGACAGCCTGCAGCAAACCGTATACGTGGGACGGCTCGCTCGAGGCGCTGCTCGAATCGCAGCCGGAGCATTTCCGGGTCGTGCTCGAGGATCCGGCGCGCTATCGCGTGCAGATCCTGTACACGCAAATCGATCGCGATGCCGACAACCGGCCGTCGTTCCGGTCCTTTGCCTACCGGCTGAACCCGGACGAGTATTTCTACCCGGCGAGCACGGTCAAGCTGCCGACCGCGGCCGTGGCGCTCGAAAAGCTGCGGGCGCTCGACGTTGCCGGGCTCGATCGCGACACCGAGATGCTCGTCGGTGGCGAGGAGGAGGGCAAGTCGGTCGGCCGCTACGTTCGCGAAGTGCTGCTCGTCAGCGACAACCAGGCATTCAATCGCCTGTACGACTTTGTGGGCCAGGAGCCGCTCAACCAGCGCCTGCACGCGCTGGGCCTCGACGGAACGCGCATCATGCACCGGCTCTCGATCGTGCTCGACGTCGAGGAAAACCGGCGCACCGGGCCGGTGCGGTTCGTCGACGACGGTGCGGTCCTCTATGAGCAGGAGGCCGCTTACAGCGCGACCGACTACACGGCGTCCGAGCCCATCCTGCTCGGCAAGGCCGAGATCATCGGCGGCGAGCGGCACGAGCGTCCCAAGGACTTCTCCACCAAGAACGCCTACCCGCTGCAGGCGCAGCACGACGTGATCAAGGCACTGATGTTCCCGGACGCGGTCGCGAAGAACATGCGTTTCGACCTCGCTGACGACGACTACGCGTTCCTGTATCGCAACATGTCGGGGTACCCGGGCGACAGCGGCATCGAGGAGTACGCGGACCGCGAGACCTATCCCGAGGGCTACGTGAAATTCCTCGTCTACGGCGGCGACGCGCCCGACATTCCCGACAATGTCCGCATCTTCAACAAGGTCGGCGATGCCTACGGCTTCCTGACCGATGCGGCCTACATCGTCGATTTCGACAACGGCGTGGAGTTCATTCTGGCGGCGACGATCTTCACCAACGCGAACGAGACCTTCAACGACGACAACTACGAGTACGACGAGATCGCACTGCCGTTCATGCGCAATCTCGGCAAGGCCATCTACGAGATCGAGCTGCAGCGGGAGCGGCCACATGCGCCGGATCTCGGCCGTTTCCGGGTGGCGCGCGACTGAGGCACGCATGCGACTTCGCCGCCTGTCCACCGAGGATCGCGATGCCATCCTGCGATCCTGGAATGCGGGGGCAGTTCACGACCCACTGACACCGGCGCTGCTCGACGAGAAGGTCTGGAGTGATCACGACTTCGACCCCGGGCTTGCACTTGCGGCTACCGAACGTGGCGAACTTATCGGGTTCGCGGTCGGTGTGCTGCGCCGGACAGGGGTCGGGTACGTGAAGCTGCTGGCCGTGGAACGGTGCCACTGGCGAGCGGGCATCGCCAGCGCCCTGCTCGCGGCTGTCGAAGAGCGGCTGGCAAGCCGCGGTGCAACGTCGGTCCGCCTGCTCGAGTCGGCGCCGAATTACCTGACACCCGGCATCGATTGCCGCTACCGCGAAGCGATTGCGTTTGCAGAGGCTCGCGGCTACGAGAAGACCGGCGAGGCACAGAACCTTGCCGTCGACCTTGCAGGTGAGCTCCCCGAGCCGGTTGCCGCGGGCGACGCCGAGATCCGACGCGCCAGGGCCTCCGACGGGCCGGCGCTGTGCGATTTCCTCGATGCGCACTGGCCCACGTGGAAGGCCGAGGCCGGCATTGCACTGACGCATACACCGCCGACACTGCACCTCGCGCTGCGCAACGGTCGGGTCACAGGCTTTGCCGCCTGGGATGCGAACAACCGCGGCACGGGATGGTTCGGGCCGATGGGCGTAGCGCCCGGCGAACGGCGGGGCGGCATCGGCTGCGTGCTGCTGCATCGCTGTCTTGACGACATGCGCCGGCAGGGACACGATGCGGCCGTGATCGCGTGGGTCGACAATGCCCCGTTTTACGTGCGCTGTGCCGGCGCTGTACCGGCGCGT
>JARRMH010000130.1:0-6318 GCA_037386205.1 Woeseiaceae bacterium
CCGCGGTTCGAGTCCGTGCTGGGGAGCCAAATTCCAGGGCAAAAACGGGAAGTCAGCGAATATGCCGGCTTCCCGTTTTTCTTTCTGGATCCGATAGGAATAACCATTCGGACAACACGGGGATTATAGCGATTTCCCCGCCCTGGCCTCCATCAATGGCCGGTCGGATCTTCCTGCGCCTCGTCGCGCAATGCCGCTTACGCAACACGGGAATTCTGTTGGGCGCTTGCTAATATGCAGGTTGGGGCTCGATGCCAAATCAAGGACTGCCAACAACAGAGGTCAGATATTCCATGTTTTCGATGAATCGTTTCATGAACTCGGTAATCGCGACGCTTGTGCAAAAACCCATCGGCGTGGCCTGGATCGGCTTGCTGGTTTGTGGCCAGGCGCTGGCGCAAAACGACCAGCCGTTGCGGGAAAACTGGGCGCCCAGTGAATGGGGCGCGGACGACAAGGTGGGATCGGTAAACCGGACGACACCGGAAATGGTGTTGAACGCCGTGAAGCTCGTTCGGCAGGGAAAAGTCGCCACGCTCGGCAAAGTCTACCAGTCGGACATGCCCTTGTTCGGCAAACGCAGTTGGCAGCTGACGATCCCGGGCCTGCCCACGTACGAACCCATGGGCGAACAACAGGCTGTCGGCAACGATGAGTTCCTGTCGGCCGAGATCGGTCAGGTGGGGACCCAGTTCGATGGCCCCGGGCACATCGGCGTGCGGACCTCGAAAGGGGATTTCTTTTACAACGGGCGCTACCTCGAGGACCCGGACATCACCGCCAGCGGTCTTGGCCCCCTCGGCGTCGAACACGTGGCGCAGGTCGGCTTCGTATGTCGTGGCGTGCTGCTCGATGCCGTAGCCTATCGCGGTGGTCGGCTGCCAATTCCGACGCAGCGATCGAACGACCCGGGCATCGTCACACCCGCGGACATCGAAGCGATGATCGCGAGGCAGGGCATCGACCCCATCGGCGAGGGTGACTGCGTTTTCCTGTACACCGGCCACGGAGATATCTGGCATCCTGAAAAATGGGACACGTTCGATGCGGCGGAGAAGCAGCGACGAATCGCCGAGTTCAATGCCGGCGGCCCCGGTTTCGGCCTGTCGGCCTGCGAATACCTGGCGTCCCGTAAAATCATTCTATGGGGTGGCGACTCCGCGTCGACCGAGGCGGTTACGGCGGACTTCGGCGGCGAAACCGCTCAGCCTTTCGAGTGCCATATAAAGATGATGACCCGCAGCGGCATCTGGAACATCGAAAACCTGGACCTGAGCCAACTGGTAGAGGACAAGGCGTACGAGTTCCTGTTCGCCTTCTCGCCGCTCAAGCTGAAGGGCGCCACGGGGTCGCCAGCCAACCCGGTTGCCATTTACTGATCTTCCGGTCCGTTTGGCCGGGGTTTCGATTGAGCTGTTGGCGACTCGACGCAGTACTCGAGGACTTCACCGGGATCCGTAAGTGGCGGTAAGCAGTGAAAATCCGCGAGCCGACTGCCCCTCGGACATCGGGTGAAATGGTGCACGCCTCTGCCTGACACTGTATAAACACGCCATGGCAGATATTTTCATCGGCTACGCCCGGCGTAATCGCGATACCGTAGAGCAGTTGGCGACCGCTATTGAAGCGGCTGGTTACTCGGTATGGTGGGACCGTAACATCATCGGTGGCGCCGAGTTTTCCCGCGACATCGAGCGCGAATTGGATGCGGCCAAGGCGGTCATCATCGCCTGGTCTCGTGACGCCAGCGACTCACCCTGGGTCAAAGATGAGGCCGCGTTTGCACGCGACCAGGGCAAACTGCTGCCTGTTTGCCTGGACAGCGCAATCCCACCGATGGGATTTCGGCAGTATCAGGCGGTGGATCTCTCGAGTTGGAACGGCAAGCCCAATCACCTGGCCATGGGAGATCTGCTTCGCTCGGTCAAGGCGCTACTCGAAGGGAGTGAACCGCCGTCGCTGACACAACCAATAGCCGCACCGCCCAAGCGAAGAGTGAGTCTTCTCAAGGGCTTAGGTGCGAGTGTCATGCTCGCAATTCTGATTGCCATCGCGACATACCCGTTCACGGGCGATGAAGGCGACAAAACGTTGGCCTCTGACCCGGACGAGACCGAACAGCAAGCCACCATTGGTCCGAACGAAAGCGAGCCCCGCATCGCGGTGTCGGCCATCCGGGTGCGAAGTGCCGAGACGACGCTGCAGGACCTGGCCGCAACTCTGACCGAAGACATCTCCAGCGGTCTCTCTCGCTTTTCCTACTTGCTGGTTTCAGCCCCCGGCTCGCAACCGACCGATGTGAGTACCGGCTATGTTCTGAACAGCACCCTGCAGAAGGCCGGTGGCACGCTACGGTTGAGCACTCAGTTGATCGACCGGACCAACGGTCAGCAGGTCTGGGGCAACTCCTTCGAGCACGCCTGGGACGAAACCGACCTGCTCAGCATTCAGGACGATCTTACCGACCGCGTAGTCGCCTCTGTGGCGGACCCTTATGGGGCCTTGATGCGCGACTTGTCGCAAGGTGTGGAACTGAAAGCCATTGATGAGATGAGTCCCTACGACGTGGTCCTGAGGTATTTCATTTTCCGTCAGCGCGTATCCGAGCAGGACCACCTGGAAACGCGCAACGCCCTGGAGCACGGCATTGACATCGACCCCGGGAACGCCCACCTCTGGGCCGCTCTGGCCGCCGTCTATGTGGAGGAGTACAAGCATAACTATAATCCCCGGCCAGACTCCCTGGACCGGGCGTTGGCTGCGGCGCACAAAGCCGTATCAATGAGACCCGACAGCGCATCGGCGCAATTCGCGCTGGCCGAAGTCCACTTTTTCCGACAGGAGATCGGCCCGTTCAGAGCGGCCGCCGAACGAGCCATAGCGCTCAACCCCCGCGACTCGGATGCAATGGCGATGATCGGCATCATGACCGCCTACTCCGGCGATTGGGTGAGCGGTCGTGAACTGTCCGCGCGCGCGCGGGCGATCAATCCGAACCACCCCGGCTGGTACCTGTTTGGAGATATTTTTGAGGAGTATCGACTCGGCAACTATAAGCAGGCTCTAGCCCTGGCGGAACGCGTCAACTTGCCCGGCTATTTTGCCGACCCGTACTGCCGTGCCATCATCCACGCACGGCTGGGTAATGAGGAAGACGCTGCAAAGGCCCTGGACGAATTCCGGGCCCTGTGGCCAAACGCCACGCTGCAGTATTTACGCGAAGAACACCTGGTCAAGTGGTTCTACGCCGAACCCGAACTGATCGAACAGATCATGGCGGGTATGCGTCTGGCGGGATTTGAGTAAGAAAAAGCCCCCCGTTTCGAACGGTAAAAAACGCCAGCAACGCCTGGAAAGGCGGTAGTTCCCGCACGGAGTCTGGATAAATGTCCGTCCTGACCAAGGACCAGATCTGCGAGTTCCGTTCCTGGCCGAAAACGGAAATCACGCACAACCTGATCAAGCCGCGATTTTGTTCCGCTATCGCCAGGACAATGGATTGAGGATGGTTGGGCGTATGTGGCATTCTTTCCCGGGCGTCCGGTTTCAAAATCTGCCAGGCCGGACCGATCCTGGCTACGAGTAGATCATGAAACGTTCGACATTTTCCGCGATGACCGCGCTGTGTCTCGCCGCCGCCGCGGCGGCGACCGCTGCGGACGGGGGTGCAGACATGGGTTTTCGAATCGAATCCTCCGCGTTCGTCGACGACGGCGCGATTCCGACGATCTACACCTGCGACGGGGAGGACCGCTCCCCGCCACTGGCCTGGAGCGATCCTCCGGAAGGCGCACGAAGCCTCGCGTTGATCGTCGACGATCCCGACGCGCCCGATCCGGCGGCCCCGCAGATGACCTGGAGCCACTGGGTCCTGTACGACCTTCCGGCCACGGCCGGCGAACTGCCGGAAGCGGTGGCGTCGGCAGCCCTGCCCTCTGGGGCCGCGGAAGGCCTCAACGACTGGAAGCGCACCGGCTACGGGGGGCCGTGCCCACCCATCGGCCGGCACCGCTATTTCTTCAAGCTGTATGCCCTGGACACCCGGCTCGAAGGTCTCGACCATCCCACCCGGGAGCAGCTCGAGGCGGCCATGGAAGGGCATGTGCTGGAACGGACCGAGCTGATCGGCACCTACCGGCGCGGCCGCTGAGAACCGCAGGGCGCGGGACGGAACAGGGTCCGCGGTGACGCAGCCGGCCCGGGAAGCTGGGGCCGTCCCGGCCAGAGGGTCACCCGCTCGAAGGGGCCCCACCCTGCCGCACCGCCAGCCGGTAGAGCAGCACGGCCACCGCGGCCAGCATCAGCAGTCCCAGCCAACCGCCGAGGTGGAACCGCTCCGGCAACGCCAGCACGTCCGGAGCGCCCAGGGCGACGATCGGAATGGCCATGAAAATGCCCATCAGCGCTTCGCCGGTGATCAGCCCGGCCGAAAACAGGGTGCCCTGCTGGTGGACGCGTTCACGATCGTCCGGCGAAGGCTTCAGCCGGCGTTCCACCAGGTGGGAGACCAGGCCGCCGGCGAAGATCGGTACGCTCAGCTCGATCGGCAGGTAAATGCCCACGGCGCAGGCGAGCACGGGCGTCCGGAACGAGCTGCCGCGCTTTTTCAGCACCTCGTCGAGGGTGATGATCGCGGCGCCGATCAGCACGCCGACGCCGATCATCCCCCACGGCAATTCGCCGCCGAAAATGCCCTGCGCCACCGAGGCCATCAGGTTCGCCTGCGGCGCCAGCAGCGGGTTCGGGTGCTCCGCGGTGGGCACACCGATGCCGTAGGCCTGGGCCAGCAGACTGAGCACCGGCGCCATCACCAACGCGCTGGACACGCCGCCGATCGCCAGCATCAACTGCTGCTTCCAGGGCGTGGCGCCCAGCAGGTAGCCACATTTCAGGTCCTGCAGGTTGTCCCCGCCGATGCAGGCGGCGGCGCACACAACGGCCCCGATCATGATGGTCGCGACCGCGCCGGTCGGCGAATCACGGCCCATCAGCAAGGCCAGCACGACGGCCGCAAACAGGATGGTCGCGATGGTCAGCCCGGAGACGGGGTTGTTGGAGGAGCCGACCAGGCCGGCCATGTAGGCCGATACCGACACGAACAGAAAGCCGGCCACGATCATGATCACGGTCATCGGGATGCTGACCCACCATTGGCCCACGATGGCCTGGTACAGCACCATCAGCGGCAGCACGAACACCACCAGCCCGATCATGATGTAACGCATCGGCAGGTCGCGCTCGGTGGCGGGGATGGCCGTTTCAGCCGCTCCCCGCTCGGCGCGCAGGCCGCTGCGGATGCCGGAAACCAGGGATTTCCGCAGCGAGATCAGCGTCCAGACGCCGCCGATCAGCATGGCGCCGACGCCCAGATAACGGATCTGCTCCGACCAGATGCCGTAGGCCGCGTCCTCGGCGCCGGCCCCCGCCAACTGGGCACTCAATACCGGGTCGCCGGCCAGGAAAAAGGTGCTGTAGATCGGAATGGCGACGTTCCAGGCGATCATGCCGCCGGCCAGCATCACGATGCCGATGTTCAGGCCCACGATGTAACCAACGCCGAACAGGGCCGGCGACAGGTTGGTGCCGAAATAGGCCAGCGATTTGCCCCACCAGGCGGACGCGGCCGCGGTGTCCGGAATCAGGCGCAGGCCGCTGCCTGCCAGCAGTTTCATCGTGCCGCCGATCGCCGCCGCCCCGGCCAGCAGTTTCAGTCCCGCGCCCGGCCGGTCGCCGCTGCGCAACACCTCGGCAGCGGCCTTGCCTTCCGGAAAGGCCAGCCCCTGTTCGACGATCAGCGAGCGCCGCAGGGGCACGGAGAAGAGCACGCCCAGCAACCCGCCGAGGCCGGCAATGGCCAGCACCCAGGAATAGCGGAAGTCGGTCCAGTAGCCGAGGATCAGCAGGGCCGGGAGGGTGAAGATCACGCCGGTGGCGATCGAGGTGCCGGCCGATGCGCCGGTGGCCACGATGTTGTTTTCCAGGATATGTCCGCCACCCAGCAGGCGCAGCACCGCCATCGATACGACGGCAGCCGGAATGGCCGACGCGATGGTCATGCCGGCGAACAGGCCCAGGTAGGCGTTCGCCCCGGCGAGGATCATGGCCAGGACGACGGCCAGGATGATGGCGCGCGGCGTCAGTTCGGGCGGTGCTTGCGTATTCATGGGCGATCCCCTTTTCCGGTTCTGTTTATCAGGGCTCCTGGTCGTACGGCCCGGGCGCGTGTTCGGAAGATGCTAGCAGATGTCCGGGGAACGCGGACGAACAGGACGGTCACCGAAAGGCTTTTTACTCTGATCCTTGACTCTGACCCCGCAC
>JARRMH010000131.1:0-7054 GCA_037386205.1 Woeseiaceae bacterium
CCGCGCTGTGGTTCGAGCGCCGCTTTCTGACGGTAGATCGAATGGTCACTTGGCCTGAGTTCGAGCAGCCGATCGTAGGTCGCCAGCGCGAGCTCCAGCGACTCGGGTGTGCCGCGGATTTGCAGAATCCGGGCCTTGGCCTGCAATGCCCGCGTGCTGTTCGGCTCGACTTCGGTCCAGATTTCGAGGACACGCTCGCCGCGCTCGTAGTCGCCATCGAAGAAATATCGATTGGCCTTCAGCAGGAATTCGCTGCCCGTCGAGAGCCGGTAGCGGTTGCGCAGGGCCTGGGCGGCACTTTCCCGCGCTGCGTCGACGTTGCCGCTGAGGTACTCGCGCACCGATAACTCGGCGCGCGCCTCGGCGAATCCCGGGTCGATCTCGAGGGCGGCGTTGAGCGCGGCAATGCCGCCCGGATAGTCGCCGTCGATCTGCAAGGCAACCTGGCCCTGCACAAACTGCCGGATGGCATCCAGCGAACTGCTGAGGTGTTCACTGACCGGGTCGTCGCTGTGATTTTCGGCCGGGGCGATTTCCCAGGTCGCGAGGATGGCGGCGGTTACGGCGTCGATGGCAGACATCCAGTCGTCGGCCGCCCCGGTAACGGTTTCGAGTTCGTCCCCGCTGGCCGCATCGATCAGGGTCGCCGACACTATCTTCTCATCCGCGTCCTGGCGGAACGTGCCGAGGATCAATGCATCGCTTTGCCGATCACGACTCAGTTCGACGGCGAGACCCCGCGGGACGCCGGTCAGGCGAAGAGCGCCTCGCAGCCGCTGCCCGCCGGTGAGGCGATCGTAGCCCTGTTCGCGCAGCCGCTCGTTGAGCAACGCGGAGTCGATCGGCGTATCCGCCGTCACGACCGGCGAGACACGGTTGATGTCGTGAACGAGCATGATGGGCAGGCCATAGGAAAGCCAGTCGAGATCGGAATCGCCGGTGTCGTTTTCCCAGAAAAAGCTGATGAGTTCCCGGTGATGGCCCTGCCGCACGACGTCGAATTCCTTGATGGCACCGGTTTCATCCTCGATCGTCAGCGTTTCGGTGGCCGCTTCGGCGTCGATCAGCGGCACCGTGAACCACAACAGGGCAGCGGCCACGGCGGCATTGACCGGTACGAAGATCCTCTCGGCCCGGGTCCAGCGGTCGCGGCCGGGCGCGCCATGGTTATACGCGACGAGAAGCACGGCCGGCAGCATGACCAGCATCGCGACGAACACGTAAGAAGTCAGGTGGCCGGGCAGGGCAAAGCGCTCGGTTATCCAGTCACCGAGTTCGATCACCAGCCACATCGCACCGATGTACATACCGGCAATTTGCGGCACGCGGCGGTGCAGGAGGTTCTGAAAGAGCGTGCGATCTTCGGTCATGTTTGCAGCCGGTTACCGGGCGGGGATGCCTGACAGACCGGGATTCTAGCCTGCGGCGGAACAGACATCACATAACTTCCTGAAACAATGAGGCATACTTTCTCACCGTTGTGACCCACTCGAACCCGAAAATCCGGCCCGACCTCGTTTATTCGATCCTGCTGCTGACCGCGGCGATCGTTGCGGTGGTCATTGCCGGCAATACGACAGGACATATCGCCGACGGCTTCAGCTGGGGGCTGGCGGGGTTCTTCTTCGTGTTCGGCCTGTTTACGATTGCGACCGGCTTTCCGCACCCGGTGTTCGGGCATGTGTCCTTCGACCGGATAGCCCAGGTCATGAGCATTCTCGTGCTTGGGCCTGTCGATGCCGCCTGGGTCAACGGGCTCGCGTCGCTCATGTATCCATGGCAGCGACTGCGCAAGGGCGAGCCGGTGCGCCAGGTGCTTACGGCATCACTGCACAACGCCGGTCTGATGACTTTAGTCGTCCTGGGGGCCGGATTGCTCTACCAGTATCTGGGCGGACCGATACCACTGCGTACGCTCGACCTCGGGACGGGACTGCAGCTGGTTGCACTGGTCGTCATCATGCAGGTCATCAACGACGTCGGCATGATGTACATGCTTCATCTGCGCAACGCCGATCCGCTGCTCGTGTTCAACCGCTTTACGACGGTTGTCGAGTTCGTCTCGGCGGCGGCCGGCATCATCCTTGCAATCGCGTTCACGAGCCAGTCGAAAATGTTTTTCGTGCTGCTGCTGGGCGTGCTCGTGGCCGGTATGCTTATCATCATGCAATACGCGCTCATGCGCTATCGGCTCGAGAGGCTCGTCGAAGAGCGCACCGAGGAACTCCGCGTCCAGGCAGAAGAGTTTGAACGCCAGGCGACACACGACAAGCTGACGCGGCTGCCCAACCGGCGGCACGCCGACAGCTACCTGCAGCAGCAGGTCGATCTCGCGCAACGCAGTACCCAGCCGGCCGCGCTGGCGATGGCGGACATCGATCATTTCAAGCGGATCAACGATAACCATTCACATGCCATCGGGGACGAGGTTCTCGTGCGTGTCGGGCAAATCCTGCGCGAGGGGTGCCGCAAGACCGATTTCGTGGCGCGCTACGGCGGCGAAGAATTCCTGCTGCTGTTTCCAGAGACTGCAACCGACAGCGCGGTCGAGGTTTGCCGCGACCTGCGTCTTGCAGTCGAAAACGCCGACTGGTCGGATATCGCGCCAGGCCTCAGGGTAACCATCAGCATCGGCGTCACGAGCATACGGGACAGCGAGCGACACACGACCGTGCTGAACGAGGCCGACATGCGCCTCTACCGTGCCAAGCGGGAGGGTCGCAACCGCGTGGTGGCAATGTGACACCTGTCGTGCGACAACCGAGACCCTGATCCCGGCAGGGTTCGGGGCGAAACGTTGCGCAAGAAAATCGACGACGGTGAGGTGCACCGAATCGATACTTACCGCATCAGCCCATGACGAGGTGGAGGCCGGTGCCGACGACCAACAGGCCGGCGGCGACCAGGGCAGCGACGCGCTTGATGCCGGAGTCGCCCCCCATGTCGTGGTCCATATGCTCACCGTCGTCGCGCAAGTAGCGTCTGTGCAGCCAGATCATGATGCCGGCGACGACGACGAACACACAGTTCAGATAGAACGTGTAATCGAACGCGAATTGCGTGACCTCTCCGATCGCACGGTGAGACTGGGGCGTAATGTCCAGTGCGGCAAAGGAAAAATGCATGGCCAGGGCCGTGAGGACGATGCTGATGAGCATCACAACGGCGATGTACAGGGCGACACGCCAGCCATAGTACTTCGCGTTGATCATGACGAGCGGTGGCACCATCAGGTCGGAATAGATGAACCCCATGATGCCCGCGAACAGGACACCGTTTTCGTTGAGCACGGTTGCCAGCGGTATGTTTCCCATCGAGCCGATAAACGTTGCGGCCGCGACGAACGGGGCGACGACCGCGTTCTCCAGCGCGATCAGCCAAGCCGGCAACTGCCCGACCTTGTCGACGAGGAAGATGGCCTCCCAGAAGGCAGCCGGGACCAGTACGGCGACGAATCCCGCGATCGCAAAACCGATCAGGATCTCTTCCCAAACCATCTGCCAGTCGGAGACGAATCGATGCCCGACGAGGTTCCACCCCTCGGCGGAGCGAATGCGCTCGCGCCAGTCGAAGCCGGAATCGTCATCGTCTCCCTGCGCTTCGACCGCCTCCCGCGCGGCCTCCATCCAGCTCGACGGATAGGTAAGGTGGATCAGCACGGAGCTGATCGCGATCAGCAGCAAGCCGCCGATGATCTCGGCGGCCAGGTACTGCCAGCCGAGGAAGATCAGGATCAGGATACCGAGCTCGATCACGAGGTTGGTCGAAGCGAACATGAATGCCACGGCCGCAACAAAGTGGGCGCCCTTCATGATGAGCGCCCGTGCCGCGGCGAGGGCGGCAAACGAACAGGACGATGACGCCGCGCCGAACAGCGTGGCGAGCGAGACACTCTTGACGTCAGGATCGCCGAGGTACGGTGTGAGACGATCCTTGGGCACGAAGGCCTGGATCATGCCGCTGACCGCATAGCCGAGGACGAAGGCCCAGCCAGCCTTCCAGAAAAAGCCGACAGCGGTCGCGGCTGACTCGCCGAATAACGCCAGGAAGTTCATCAGCTATGCCCCAGCGTAACATACCGGGTGTTTCGCTCAGTCCGGTGGCGGGGGGCGAACTGCGGCCAGGTCAGTTGCCGGTTTCACCGTGAGGCAGCAGCAGGTCCTCGAGGAAAAACGCCGCCAGCGAAGAACGCCCGGCGAGCCCCGCTTTGCGGTACAGGCTACGCGCCTGCTCCCGCACCGTGCGCTCGCTCGTCTCGCGCAGGCTCGCGATTTCCTTGTGGCTCAGCCCTTTGAGCAGCAGCAGTCCGACCTCCGATTCGGCCTTGGAAAGCTTCCAGCGCTCGAACTGGTGTTCGATTGCGACGCCGAGTCCCTTGATCAGCTCACGACTCTCGTTTTTCCAGTGTTCGGCCTCGACCAGTGCACCGGCAAGATCCGAGCGAGTCTGTTTGAGCTGCCGCCACAACACGACGATCCCCGCGATGGCAACGCCGAACACGAACATCTCGGCCAGCAGGTGGATGATGCCGACCCCTTCGACGAAATCGATGTAGAGGTCGATCGCGATAAGCGTGCTGGCGATTGCGAGCAAAATCATGGCCATGCGCGGGGGATTGCCCACATATACGTCATGCGACATACGAAATAGTCCCTCCGCGCAACGGCAATAGTAGAAATGCCGGATTGTAACAGTCCGTGGCGGCGGCAAGACTGGCGGCTATATCCGACACACCGAGAGAATCCCCAGAAATGACAGCACGCGTACGATACGCGCCGCTTGCCGCGCTCGTTGTCCTGCCGGTCCTGGCGGGCATGCCGGCATCGGCGGACACGCACACACGGCATGAGCATCAGCCGCTGGTTACCGATGCGGCGCTGACGCTGGAAATGGCGGTCGACGCGGCGATGAGCGCATACCCCGAGGCACAGATCCTCGCCGCACGGCAGAACCAGGCCGAAACGTGGGCGAAACGCGGGCGAAGCCTGCTGCAGGAGCGCCCGGCACTGATGCTGCGTTACCAGTCGGATCGCTGGGGCGATGATGCGGGGCTGGATGAGTACGAGGCGGGAATCGAGCTGCCGCTCTGGTCGTGGGGCGGCCGCCGGGCGGTCGGCGCGTATGCCGAGGCGATGACGACCGAATCAACCGCGGCTGTGAGTGCCCTGCGGTGGGAAATTGCCGGCGCCGTGCGCGAGGCGCTGTGGAACGTGGCGCTGGCCGAGAATGCCCGCGAACTTGCCGCACAAGCGCTGCAGACGTCGACAAGACTCGTCGGGGCGGTAGCGCGCCGTTTCGAACTGGGCGACGTTGCCGAGCGCGACGTGCTGCTCGCGCGCTCGTCGCACCTCGAACACGAGACTGCGCTGATCGATGCCAATGCGGCGGTGCTCGACGCCCAGCGGATGTATCGCACGCTGACGGGACTCAATCGGCGCCCCGACTTTGCTGCCGAGAGCCTGAGCGCGGTTGACGGAATCGACGGCACACATCCTGCGCTCGCTTTTGCCGATCGCGCGGTCGAGCGGGCAGAGGCCGATGTCGAGGTTGCGCGGCAAACAGCCGGTGCGGGAACCTCGGTGCTTGTCGGTACACGACGTGAACGACCGGCTTTCGGTGATGCTTTCGACGACAGCATCGGCGTGTCGGTTACCGTTCCGTTCGGGGGAGGAGCCCATCGCGATACCGAAATTGCTGCGGCTGCTCGTACGGCCGCCGTGGCGCGGGCCGCGCGCAGCCGCCAATACCGGGAACTGACCCTTGCGATGCACGAAGCGGCACATGGCCTGGCAGTCGCTCGCGACAACCTTGCGGCGGCTTCGCAGCGCAGCGAGATTGCCGAACGGCACGAAGCGATGGGCGAGCTTGCCTATGAGAAAGGCGAGATTGAACTGCTGGACCTGCTCCGGATCAGGGAAACGGCGATCGAGGCCCGGCGTCAGCTGGCGCGGCTGCAGATCGAAACAAAGCGACAGACGGCCCTTTACAACCAGGCCGTGGGAGAAATGCCATGAACACCCCAGGGGCGATCGCCGCAATTGCGATCCTCACCATCGTGAGTGCAGCTCAGGCGGGCGAAATCCCACTGGACCGCGCGGAGATCGAGAATCTCGGTATTCGATTCGTCGAGCCGGTGCCGGCCACCGGCAGCGCCGGGTTCGAAGCCACTGCCCGGGTGGTGCTGCCGCCGGCCGGAGACGCGATAGTCAGCTCGATGCAGGCCGGTCTGTTGTCACGCCTGCTGGTGAATGTCGGCGACGAGGTCGAGGCGGGCCAGGTCCTTGCCGAGCTCAGGAGTCCCGAATTCATCAGCCTTCAGCGCGAGTTGCTCGAGACACTCAACGCCCAGCGGCTCGCACACAATGCGTTTGAGCGCGATACGCAGCTCCACCAGGAGGGCATCATCTCCCGGCGGCGTCTGCAGGAGACGACCACGCAGAAAGCGATCACTGACGCTGCCCTCGAGGAACACCGCCAGCTGCTGCGTTTTGCGGGAATGCGCGATGCCGACCTGCGTTCGCTGGAGCATTCGCAGCAGCTGCAGCACACCCTGCGCGTGCGTGCCCCGTTCAGCGGCGTCATTGCTGAGCGCATGGCATCGACCGGTCAGCGGCTTGACGCGATGTCGCCGATATACCGGCTGGTCGACATGACGGAAATGTGGCTGGACATCAACGTACCGCAGGAACGGCTGGTCGCCGTTCGGCCTGGCGCATGCGTGGAGGCAACCGGGTTCCCCGGCAACTGCAAGGCCCGGGTCACGTCGATCGGCCGGGCCGTCGATGCCGCAACCCAGGCCGCGATCGTACGCGCGAAGCTCGCGGCGGATGCGGCCGATTTCAGGCCCGGTCAGTTCGTCGCAGTCAGCGTATCCGTCGATGAGGACGACAGCGGTACGGATAACGCTTTCGAGGTGCCGACCCAATCCGTGACGCGCAGCGGAAACGCCAGTTACGTCTTCGTGCGCACTCCCACTGGGGTTGCCGAGACGAAGGTCGAGGTCATAGGCGTTCGGGGCGGCCGGGCACACATCCTCGGCAGCCTGAATGCGAAC
>JARRMH010000132.1:0-6220 GCA_037386205.1 Woeseiaceae bacterium
AAAACGGGGCCCGATCCGAGACCGGGCCCCGCGGTTACAGCTCACTACCGCGCTCTAGTAGCTGGCTGTGAACCCGACTCACGACTCTGAAGAAGAATGCACCGGCGCGCCATAGGTAGATTGCCCTACAGCATTGCCAACTTGCGCTGACTCAGTCGAGCGGCACCTCGCCGCTACTGACCGCATGCCGCGCCGCCGTCAGCAGGCGGTTGGTGTCGATCGGCTTGCACATGAGCGTGCAGTTCTCCAGCAGGCGTGCATCCTTGACGACCTTGGAGGTATCCCCGGTGACGATAAAAGCCGGGATTTGCGCGTCGTAGTGTTTGCGGATGGCGCTGACCGCCTCGACGCCGGTCGAACCATCGAGCAGGTGGAAATCGGAAATCAACAGCGCCGGTGTTTCCTCGATCTGCTGCATCAACGCGCTGGCGTCGGGCGCCGATTCTGCCCTGGCGACCCGGTATCCTTCCGCTTCCAGCAACAGGCCCCACGCGTTGGCGACGTTGGCATCGTCCTCGATCAGGATGACCAGCCCGGAGCCTTCCAGGCCGGGCGTATCGGCGGCCGGGTCCTCTGCTTCGTCCGCCATCGCCGCCATGTCGACGAGGGGCAGTGACACGCTGAAGACGGAGCCCTTGCCAACGTCCGAAGCGACGTCGAGCTCCAGCCCGAGCAGGTCCGACAATCGCTTGACGATCGCGAGCCCGAGCCCGAATCCTTCCTTGCTGGCACCCGGCGCCTTGCACTGGTGGAACTCGCGGAAGATTTCCTGCAGCTGGTCCTCGGGGATGCCGATGCCCGTGTCCACGACACTGACAACGCAGCGGCCATCGCGCTGCTCGCATTGCAGGCGTACGGTGCCCTCGTCCGTGTAGCGGATCGCGTTGGACACGAAATTCTGGATGATCTCTGCAAGCAGGTTGGGGTCGCTGTTGACGATCGTCGGACAACCTTTCGACTCAAACGCCAGGCCATGGTGCCTGGCCTGGCGGGCAAACTCGTCCGAGAGCCGGTCAATGAGTCGCTTGATCGGAAAGTCCTCGAGTTCGGGCGTAACCGCGCCGGCGTCGAGCCGGGAAATGTCGAGCAGCGAATTGAGCAGGTTGGTCATCGCCGTCAGTGAGTGAGCCTGACTGTCAACCATCTGCAGGGCCTTTTCGTCCTTGACCGTTCGCCGCAGCGCGCCGTTCAGCAGGCTCAACGCCTGCACGGGTTGGCGCAGATCGTGGCTCGCGGCGGCAAGAAACGCACTGTTGGCCTTGTTGGCGCGCTCCGCTTCCTGCCGGGCCGCAATGATTTCGCGCTCCATCTGCTTGCGCCTGGTCACATCGCGAATCACGCTGGAAACGAATTTACCACCGGCCGAGCGGACCGGGCTCAGGCTGATCTCGACCGGGAACTCGCTGCTGTCCTTGCGCCTGCCGACGAGATCCAGGCCGACGCCCATCGGGCGCACCCGCGGATCCTCGTTAAACAAGGCACGGTTCGCCACATGCTTGTCGCGAATACGTTCGGGCAACAGCATTTCGACCGTCTGCCCCAGCATCTCACCGCGCTCGTAGCCGAACATTCGCTCGGCCTGGCCGTTGACGACGGCAATCTTGCCCCGATCGTCGATGATGACCAGCGCATCGGGAGCCGACTCCAGTATGGTTTTGAAATACGCCTCGGAATCGTCATCACCGGTCATCTCCCGGATCGTGCTCGTGACGATCAGCCCGTCTTCGGTCTCGATCGGGTTCAGCGAAATCTCGGCCTGAAACGTGCTGCCGTCCTTGCGCAATCCCGAGAGATCGAGCCCCGACATCATCGGACGGGCCCGCGGTGCCTCGTTGAACCCCGTGCGCAATTCGCGGTGACGGGCGCGAAAGCCTTCCGGCAGCAGCATTTCGACCTGTTGCCCGACCAGTTCCTCGTGGTCGTAACCGAACATTTCCTCGGCACGCGCATTGGCCGCCCGGATGTACCCGGCGCCGTCGGAAATAATGGTTGCATCCGCGGCGGTATTCAGAATCTGGCTGACAATGTCCGCGGGCAGAGGAACTTTTTGCATCGGTTTGGCTGGCAAGCTGATCGAGACTCCGCATTATAGGGGCAGATGGCCACCGATCAGGACATTTGACACCCGCGGGCGTCCATACGTATCGTTCCCTATACGTATATTAGATTTTGCTTGATAACCTGCCGCGCCAGAAGAGCAATAACTCCCGGCTACACGAACACTCTCACGGGGATCCCACATTGGACACAGCAGCTTCCTATAACGACAAGGTCGTCCGCCAGTTCTCGATCATGGTCGTGGTCTGGGGCATTGTCGGCATGCTGGTGGGCGTACTGATTGCCGCCCAGCTGATCTTTCCGGCACTGAACTTCGATCTGCCGTACCTGACGTTCAGCCGCCTGCGGCCACTGCACACGAATGCGGTCATTTTCGCTTTCGGCGGTTCGGCCTTGTTTGCCACGTCGTACTATGTCGTGCAACGCACCTGCCATGTGCGGCTGGCGTTCGACAAGCTCGCGGCTTTCACCTTCTGGGGCTGGCAGGTCGTCATCGTGCTGGCGGCGATCACGCTGCCGCTCGGCATAACCCAGAGCAAGGAATACGCGGAGCTCGAGTGGCCGATCGACCTGCTGATCGCCGTCATCTGGGTCGCCTACGCCATCGTCTTCTTCGCGACGATCGCGAAACGGCGGGTCAAGCACATCTACGTGGCGAACTGGTTCTACGGCGCGTTCATTATCACGATCGCCGTGCTGCATATCTTCAACAACCTGGCGATCCCCGTATCGCTAACCAAGTCGTACTCGCTGTACACGGGCGTCGTCGATGCCATGATGCAGTGGTGGTACGGCCACAACGCGGTCGGCTTCTTCCTGACCGCGGGTTTCCTCGGCAGGATGTACTACTTCGTGCCCAAGCAGGCCGGTCGCCCGGTGTACTCGTATCGGCTGTCGGTCGTGCACTTCTGGTCGCTGATCGCCATTTACATGTGGGCCGGACCGCATCACCTGCATTACACGTCGCTGCCCGACTGGGCACAGACACTTGGCATGGTCTTCTCGGTGATCCTGCTCGCACCGAGCTGGGGCGGCATGATCAACGGCATCATGACCCTGTCAGGCGCCTGGCACAAATTACGCTCGGACCCGATCCTCAAGTTCATGATCGTCGCCCTGTCCTTCTACGGCATGTCGACGTTCGAAGGACCGATGATGTCGATCCGGACCGTCAATTCCCTGTCGCATTACACCAACTGGACCATCGGGCACGTGCACTCGGGCGCACTCGGCTGGGTCGCGATGATGACGATTGGTTCGATCTACAGCCTGCTCCCGCGCCTTTACAACCGCGAGGCCATGTACTCCACGAAACTGATCGACGTGCATTTCTGGACGTCGACGATCGGCGTGGTCCTGTACGCCGTGTCGATGTGGATCGCGGGCGTGACCGAAGGCCTGATGTGGCGGGCGGTCAATTCCGACGGCACCCTGACGTATTCGTTCATCGAATCGGTGGTTGCGATCGTACCGTACCACTACATGCGTTTACTCGGCGGCCTCGTGTTCTTCACCGGCATGCTGGTTATGGCCTACAACGTCTGGAAGACGGTAAGCCAGCAGAAACCGGTGGCTGTCGCGGTCCTGGATCCGGCGTAACAGGAGTCACGAACAATGCGCCATGAAGCAATCGAAAAAAGCCTGAACCTGATGGTGGTGCTGATCGTCGTCGCAATCAGCATCGGCGGACTGGTCGAAATCGTCCCCCTGATGTTCAGCTCGGACGCGACCGAACCGGATGAAGGAATCACGGTCTACAGTCCGCTGCGCCTGGCCGGGCGTGACGTTTATGTCCGCGAGGGATGCTACAACTGCCATTCCCAGATGGTCCGCCCGTTCCGCTCGGAGACCGAACGCTACGGCCATTACACGACGGCCGGCGAAACCGTATACGACCGTCCGTTCCAGTTCGGCTCGAAACGCACGGGGCCCGACCTCGCCCGCGTCGGTGGCCGGTACTCGGATGACTGGCACCGCCTGCACCTGATGGATCCGCGCGCACTGGTTCCCGAGTCCAATATGCCGGCATTTCCGTGGCTCGCGGACAGCCCTGTCGACGGGGAGCTGATCACCACGAAGCTCAGGCGCCTGCAACTCATTGGTGATCCGTACACCGACGAGATGATTGCCGGCGCCGCGGCCGAAGTTGACGGCAAGACGGAACTCGACGCCCTGGTCGCCTACCTGCAAGGCCTCGGCACCAACCGGCGCAGTAACCGGTAGGTCGGGATGGATATCAACGACTTCCGCGGCGTCATTACGGCCGTCGTCTTCATCGCCTTCATCGGCATCTGGGCGTGGGCGTGGAGCAGCCGCCGCAAAAAGGACTTTGACGAGTCCGCGGCACTACCGCTGGAAGAAGACAAGTACATCGAAAATAACGAGCGGGAGAAAGTCTGATGCCTGCATTCTGGCACTGGTTCGTTGTAGTTCTCACGGTTCTTTTCATCATCTGGTGCGTCTGGCTGATCGGCTGGTCGACAAAACAGGGCCCCAAGAATGTCAGTGACGACGAACTCGTCGGCCACAAGTGGGACGGGGATCTCGAGGAGTGGAACAACCCCACTCCGAAATGGTGGCTCTATCTCTATTTCATCACGGTCATTTGGGCCGTGCTGTTCCTGGTCGCGATGCCCGGACTCGGTACCTTCGACGGCTTGCTCGGCTGGTCCTCCAAAGGTCAGTACGACGCCGAGATGGAGCGTGCCGCCGCAACCTACGAGCCGATCTACGAAGAGTTCGCGGCCATGGAATGGGACAAACTGACGCAACACGAGGATGCACTGTCTCTCGGCGCGAGCCTGTTTGCCAGCTACTGCACGACCTGTCACGGCTCGGATGCACGAGGCGCCACGGGCTACCCGAACCTCACGGATGACAACTGGCAGTGGGGCAGCACGGAACAGGACATCGTTGCGACGATAACCAACGGGCGCATGGCCGCGATGCCGGTGCTCGCGCCAGCCCTTGGCGGTGATGAAGGCGTCGACAACATGGTCAAGTACGTGAAGAGCCTGTCGGGCGGCGCAATGGACGCCGGCGCGCAGGCTGCCCAGCCCCAGTTTGCGGCGATGTGCAGCGCCTGCCATGGCCTGGATGGCAAGGGCAACAAGGTTTTCGGGGCCCCCAACCTCACCGATGACATCTGGTTGTACGGGGGCTCGGATGAGGCCATACGCGAAACCATTCTGCATGGCCGCAACGGCGTGATGCCGGCGCAGGGCGACCTGCTCGGGGCGAACCGCATCAAGATCCTGGCGGCTTATGTCTACAGCCTGTCGCAGGACTAGACTGTTGCCATGATCGACGAGGAATACCGTGGTGCCCGGCAGTGGAGCCGCAACAAGCAGGCGGCATTCACCGTCGGGTGGATCTCCTTCCTCGTCGCGGCCATCGGCACGATGGTGTTCTTCGCGGTGTTCGACCCGGTCGACCTGACCGGAGTCTTCGACGACGATCTCGAAATCGGCCGCGATGCCGGATACGCGGCCGGATTCTTCTTTTTCTGGGCCCTGTGCGCCCTCTGCTCGGGTGTCACCGCCTACCTGGTCCGGACCGCACCCAGGCGGGACGCCAAGCATCGACAGCAATGAGTAAGCCACAGGGCGCGGCCCTGTACGAAAGTGCCGAGAAGATCTATCCGCGCGAGATCAGTGGACGCTTCGATCGCCTGAGCCGCATTGCCACAATCACACTCCTCGGGCTCTTTTACGTCGTCCCCTGGCTGACCTGGGATGATCGCCAGGCCGTCTTGTTCGACCTGCCGGCCCGCAAGTTCCATATCTTCGGTCTGACCCTGTGGCCGCAGGATTTTCCTTACCTCGCCCTGCTCCTGATCATTCTCGCGTACTCGCTGTTCTTCTTCACGGCGATCGCCGGCCGCCTGTGGTGCGGCTTCGCCTGCCCCCAGACGGTGTGGACCGAAATTTTCATCTGGATGGAGCAATGGACCGAGGGAACGCGCTCACAACGCATGAAACTCGACAAGGCGCCGTGGTCGTGGAACAAGTTCCGGCGCAAGTTTGCCAAGCAGTTTCTGTGGATTACGTTCGCGATGTGGACGGGCTTCACCTTTGTCGGCTACTTCCAGCCGATTCGCCAGCTCGCTGTCGACATAGTCGCACTGAGTGTCGGGGGGTGGACGCTGTTCTGGGGCCTTTTC